>NZ_JBYTBG010000014.1:0-109028 GCF_058788915.1 Brevibacillus sp. FW301-21C12A | reverse complement strand
CCAAATTGGGGTGAAGTCCCTTTTTTATCCCTAGAAATCCTTGTGTCTCAAGGGCTCAGATTTCTGCAAAATGCTCAATTTAAAAGTGAAAGAAGCAGAAGATGGCGATGTTGTGATGCCAGGGATCATTTATATTGCTCCTGCAGGGTATCAAACTTTATTTCAAAAAACAAATGACGGAAAGACCATACTAAAAATTGTGCTGGATGAGAGCAAATTGTACAAGCCATCCATTGATGTTACGATTCATTCCGCATCTTTGATTTATCGCGACCGTTTATTGGTCGTTATTCTTACAGGAATGGGCACGGATGGGTTAATTGGTTGTAGTGAAGTGAAGCGGCAACGGGGTCATGTGATCGCTGAAGCTGAAGAATCATGTATCGTATATGGTATGCCTAAAGCTGTTTATGAGGCGGGGTACGCTGATCGACAAGTGTCTTTACCTAATATATATCAAGAGATTCTATCATTTATTTAGATGGATCTTTATTTTGCCAAACACAGGTATGCTCTCCTTATTACATGAATCCTTTCCAATCAAGTATTCTATTGCTATTGTTTACTCCTATTGAAAATGGGTATATGTTACTAGGACAAAAGGTTGAGGAGATGTAATTTATGGCTAGAATATTAGTCGTTGATGATGCTGCGTTCATGAGACTACGGTTAACGGACATTTTGACAAAAGGCGGGCATGAGGTAATTGGTGAGGCTGAGAATGGTTTGGAGGCAATAGAAAAATATGCACAATTAAAGCCTGATTTAGTCACAATGGATATTACAATGCCTGTGATGGAGGGAATAGATGCCGTAAAGGGCATTAAGAAAATCGATCCCAATGCATCAGTTATCATGTGTTCTGCTATGGGACAACAACAAATGGTTCTAAATGCTATTCAGGCTGGCGCGAAAGATTTTGTGGTGAAACCTTTTCAAGCAGACCGGGTACTCGATGCCATCAAAAAGATTGTCTAGGGGCTGTCCAAAAAGGGCAAATCCGCTAACGTTTAAAAATCAGAAACATTGCTATATCAACGTTTCTGACATACAAAGGGGCATCTCAAAGTCGAAATATCGACTTTTGAGACAGCCCCTTTTTAAGTCTTATTGAATGTTAAAAAACAAACTTGGGTTCCTGTCTTAACGAGAATTATTACAGAAACTGGACGAGATTGGTCTTTGGACACTTCACATTTGTAAGGGGTTTTCATGTGGTACTTGCACATCTGGGTATTCGCCCACATAAGGATAGAAGTAAGCTATCCAGACGTGGAGGTGGCAGCCATGTCCAGCATCATCGCGGCGCTTTCCCTTGTGTTCAAGGAACTTCTCATGTTTGTCGCTTATGTCAAGAACAACGCGTTCCCCCAGCCTCTTCAGGATACGGAAGAAGAAAAGTACCTCCGACTCATGGCAAAAGGCGATCCGTACGCCCGCAACAAGCTGATCGAGCACAATTTGCGGCTGGTGGCGCATATTGTGAACACGTTGTGAACACGAACCTATGTCAGGAAACGGCGCGTTTTGTGTGCAGCGGGCGGTTTGTGCGGTGAGGGAGGACAAGCCATCTGGATCGATAAGCTGGTCCGAAAGAGGCCGGCTTATCTCCTTCTGGATTTTGAGTGTGTTATGTTATACTGTTGGTAACACGAAATTAAGCGCTCCAGTATGACAGAAGAAACGATTATGACAGGAGTGAAATGATATCGAAAAACAGCGATCGATTCAAGCTGATGTTGAAGCCAATCCGGAGCTCCAATCCCTGATTGAGCAGAGCAGAATGGAATATAAATCCGGCAAAGCCCAGAATACGTCGGAAATACGGAAATATTTTGCAACTCTTAAATCGGAAGGTTGGTGTTTTAACCATGTCTTTGCCCAAAAAGATGGATCAAAAAACGGCTAATGAACTTCGTTCCATCTTGACGAAGATGAATATTACGCAAAGCAAAGTGAAAATCAATTTGGATAACCAAACGATTGAAGTCGAGGATGACTATTCCATTGATGACATACTTGAGTCGGCCGGGGTTTTAACACCGGAACAAGCTAAACAGTTGGCTGTTGAAGTCAAGAAAATGCGCGAGGAAGAGTGGAATTAAATGGATGGTTATTTACTCGATACCAATATCGCCATTGCACTGCTGGCTGGTGAGCATGCCGCGTTGGATTTTGTTCGGCAAGCCAGTGACGATCGGATGTCGATTTATTTCTCCGTCATTACGGAGTGCGAAGTGTTTAGCGGGCTGGAATCCGCTTATCGTTTGCAAGGAATCAAGCTGTTTAATTCACGAAGATGTATTGAGGTAAGTTCCAGTGTTGCCCGACTTGCCGGGGACATACGCAGGGAACAAAAGTCGAAAGGACGGAAGCTTAAAACTCCGGACGCAATTATTATTGCAACTTCTATTGAGCACCAGCTTGGTCTTGTATCAAGGGACCACGATATGAGCTTTGTTCGGGAAGCATTCGGTTTGCCGCTGTTTACCATTTAGCCTACCCATTGTAATTCCAACCGGGATACAGTGGGTTTGTTTATATACTCGGAATACTTAAAAGGAGAACAGACGATCATGGTTTATAGATGCAGAATCGAACTGAATGAGATTGCCCCGAAGATTTGGCGGGAGTTTCAATTTCATCCGGACGTGACGTTTCATCAGCTTCACAAAATCATCCAATCGGTCATGGGATGGGAAAATTACCATTTATACGAGTTTCATGTGAAAGAAAAGGTGATCGGTCTGCCCGATCCGACATTCGAGCATATAGAAGACCGCGAGGTGCTGAATGCACGGAGGGAAATCGTTCAGAAGCATGTTCACGAAGAAAACACCGTATTTACATACGTGTATGATTTTGGAGATGATTGGCAGCACACGGTTACGTTGATCAAAATCGACGCATCGACATCCGACCCGGCACCCTTGTGTCTAGATGGTGCCCGCGGCTGTCCGCAGGAAGATGTGGGAGGCGTGTGGGGGCATCAGCATATGCTGGAAGTACTGCTTACTCCCAATCATCCGGAGCGGGATCATTTTATAGGCTGGGTTCGAGAAGGATATGATCCCGAACATTTCTCCTGCGAAGAAGTGAATCAGGAGCTTGAGCGGCAGAAGGACAAGCTGATCCCCAAGTCACTGGTTAAGCGGCCGGTAGGGAAAAAGCCTGTGAAGCTGACGAAGTCTGCTCTGAATAAGCATCTGAAGCAGCTAAATAGCGACCAGCTTATCGATTTGGTGAAGGCTTGTTATGGCGCCAGCAAAGATATGGAGAAGTTTCTTGCTGTAAGAATACTGGGCGATGAAGCAGTAGAGTCTCTCTTTCAAGAGTATTGCAAGAAGGTTGAGAAAGAGTTTTTCCCTGAGCGGGGATTTGGCAAGCTGAGACTCCAGGAAGCGAAACATGCGATTTCGGAATTCGAGAGATTGACTGGAAATTCCAGGTACGCCCTGGAATTGAAGCTGGTCTACGTTGAAAATGGAGTTGATTTCACCCTAAGCTACGGGGATATTGATGAACGCTTCTACTACAGCATGGTGTCCATGTATGCCGATATCATTGATCAAGTAAATGAAGATGAAACAGCCGAGTTGTTCGACGAATTCGAGGAACGTCTCGAAGCCGTTGTTTCGAAAACAGAAGGGATCGGCTGGGGTTTTCATGACAATTTGGCTAATCTGCACGTTCAAATAAGATGGATTTAGGTGGGGAACTTAATGCGCGGCAGGAAGAAAAATAAGCGGACCGGTCAGAAAGCGGAATTCACGGGGCTGTTGGAGCAAGACGAGAATTTCTATTTTATCGCCGGATATACGGATGGAGGCTTCCCGTATGGAATCACGTGGGAGGAATATGAGGCGGAACAACGCGGCGAGTTGATCAAAGCGACAGTAGCTGAGGGAGAACCTATGAAAGAATTGAAATTGACCAAGCAGCAGTTTCAGGAGATTGTGGATGCATACGACATGTACGTAGAAGGAATAGAGTCCTTCCTGAATATCGAAACTGGAGATGTTGTCATGTTGCGAACGTTTGACCGGGATGAAGAGGACGAAGAATTAAGCGAGATCATTGAAGAAGGCTTTAATGAAATTTACTTTCGGATACCGAAACGGGAGTCGGATGAAGGATATACCGACATGGTTGATTTTGCGGAAACGGTTGAAGATAAAAAGCTGCAATCCACTTTGATGCACATATTAAGCGGCGGCAAGAGAATATTCCGAAGATTCAAGGATGCGTTATCTTCCGACAGCGAGCAGTTAGAGCGGTATTACCAGTTTGTTGAAGAGCAGAATCGCAAACGTGTTTCTGATTGGTTCGAATCCATTGAAGTGAAGTTGATTCTCGAGTAATAAAGAAATGTTTGGGCAGGGGATACCGGTGAAACGTTCTTCAAGACAGACGATGATTAAGCTGTATGCTCAAGCGGTCATTTCGGAACTTCAACAATTAGGTTATCCCAATGATCAAGCTAAAGCAGTCTTTTTTCGACACTATCGAGACATGAAACGCTTATTTGGTCTTGAGCAGAATGTATGCGATTTTGCAAAGATGATTGATGAATTTGAACGTGCCATGCAGAAGAAGCATGACCCGAGTGATCCCAATTCAATTGCTGTTGGCCATCTAAACCACTTGGCTAAAACATACATCCTTAAGCATAAAAGCAACAAATGAGCAGGATTATTTTCCAATCGGTAACCGATATACGACCTGTGTCGCTGTCACCATTTCTAAAAGATGAATATGTCGACGCTGCGGCAGATCAACATATTTTCTTTTTCACCACTGAGCGATCTTATCAGGTGTTCATCGACTATTGGAATTCCAAGATGGAAAGAAGCATCCAAAGGGGGTGGTCCTCTTGAATTTATCCGATTTTTCCAGATACATAGATCCTGCAGTTGTACACAGAGGGAAGGAATACGCGTCCGAAGGACGGGTAATTTCCTTGAAGTCCATTGCCGATGAAAAGTACACTGCGGTTGTGCGCGGGTACGAGGATTATGAGGTTTATGTAAGGCTAGACAACGAGAACAACATAATGGAATCGGAATGCGATTGTCCGTACGATTTTGGACCGGTATGCAAGCATCAAGTCGCCGTATTCCTCGAGCTTAAGAATAGAGAAGCAGACGGGGTATCTTCACCGGAACCGTCTCTCCGGCAACTGTTGGAAGCAGAGAGCAAGGAGAAATTAATCGAATTGCTGCTCTCGATTGCATCGGATTCATATACCGCGGAAGAGCGCATCAGACTCCACTTGTCGAAAAGGGGCGCGGATCAGGAGTTGGACGCCTGCCGACGGTTGATTCGATCCTACATTGACACATATTCGGATGATCATGGTTTTGTGTCTTGGCGGAACGTAAGCCACGCGGTGGAAGGTGCGAAGATCGTCGCTGAAAAGGCTCTCTCCGCCTTCGATGAAGAGGAATGGTTGCACGGGCTGGCGATTCTGTTTTGCATCATCGAAGAGATGATTGAATTATTGCAGTCCGCCGACGATTCGGACGGTGGAGTCGGGATCGTGATCGAAAGCTGTCTGGAATCGATCTTCAAGCTGGTTCAGGATCGCCATCATATTCCGGCGGAAGAACGCATGAAGATTTTCCGTCGGTTGTTGGAGGAGATACATCAACCTTATTATGACGGGTGGCCGGATTGGCAGCTCGCGCTCCTCGAGGCGGCGGGCGCGCTGATCGAGTCGGAAGAGATGCAACATCAATGGGATGATGCGGCGGATTCGCTCCTGGGTCATATGTCCGGGAGCAATTGGTCGAAGAGGTACGCAGACGAGCGGGTGGCTGTGCTCCGATATGGTCAAATATTGGAACGTTCAGATGAAGAACAGGCGAAAGCTTATTTGTATAGACATCTGCATTTCCCGGAAATCCGGGAGATTGCGATTCGTGCGGCGCTTGAGCAAGGCGATGCCGAGGAAGCGATCCGATTGGCGGAGGCCGGGGAAGCTCAAGATCAGGGGCTGCCGGGGCTCGTCTATCGCTGGAAGAAATATCGGTATGAGGCATACCATCGCACAGGACAAGTCGAACAGCAGCGGAAACTCGGGATGGAGCTGATCATGAACGGAGAATATGATTATTACCGGTCTGTGAAGGATACATTTTCGGATGAGGGAGAATGGTCCTTGTATCTGCAAGATATGTTAGATCAATTGGAGCAGAGCCCGAGGGGAGAGCATACGTATACCCAAATCCTGGTGGAAGAGGAGATGTTCGCACGGCTTTTGGAACATGTCCGCAAGGCACCTTACCGAATTGAATCGTTCTATGAGCAATTGCTTCCGCATTACCCGGAGGAGGTGAAGGCGCTTTTCGTGGCATATATCGAATTCCGGGCGGATCAATCCAGAGACAGGCGAGATTACGCCGATGTTTGCCGGATCATTCGAATGCTTCAACAGGTTGGCGGACGGAAAGAAGCGTTCACCGTCACACAAAAATTGTTAACCAGGTTTCCGCGAAGACCGGCTTTCCGGGAGGAGTTGGGGAAGATCCGTTTTTGAACTTTATAATGGAATAAGAAGTCACGCGGTTTGTGCACAGCGGATTTTTTTGTGATGAGGGTGGACAAACCGGTATGCGAAACCTGTAATTTTGATCATAATCGAATATGTTATAATAGTGTCTAAATGGAGACGGATTCGGTGGTGATCGATGATGGAGCGTGTTCAAGATTTGCAAAAACTGATCAAACTTACGGGCGATCGCGCGAAACTGGATGCAAAAGCGAACGGAACTTACATTGTTTATCAAACGGAAAAAGGCCAGATTGTCAAAGAATATGCAAACGGCCTGATCGAGCCGATCGACAATCCAGGGGTTCCTCATGAATGAGTTCTCCGCCGTGATGATTGTATTCGCCGGCAATAACGGCAGCGGTAAAAGCACCATTCGCAATCTGATAGTGGACAGGCTTGGTATCAGTGTCAATATAGATCCCGACGCTTTAGCTCGCGGCATTGATTCTGACCATCCGGATCGCCGCAAAGTATCCGCGGGCAAAGAAGCGATTAAGCTTGCGAGAGAATGTATTCAGCATAAACGAGATTTTTCGTTAGAAACGACTTTGGCTGGCGGCAATGCTATTCGACTGATACGGGATGCCAAGGCGAACGGCTTTGAAGTGACGATGTTTTATGTGGGTCTAAATGATGTTCGGCTCAATATCGAACGTGTTGCCGCCAGAGTTCAAACCGGTGGACATCATATACCGACTGAAGACATCATTCGGAGACAAACCACATCCATGCAAAATCTTCTGACTCACTTCCATCTTATTGATCATTTGATTGTGATTGATAATAGCGAAGTTTCCGGTAAAATCGTTATGCAAGCTGAACATAGTATTTTAAAATATCAGGCCGAATCTCTTCCAAAATGGGTGCATAAGATCAAGGATCAGTTACATTGATTATGGAGAATCATATGAAGTTTGAAATTAGCAAATCTAAGGAAAACAAAATTAATAATTGGGATAAATGTGAACCCAAAGATGTAACGGGAGCAAAGTTTGCGTACATATTTATACCAACAAGTCTAGGATTGGTTATCAAGGTCCAGTGTGATGTTTGTAAAAGGGAATTACTACTAACCGAAGATGATTAAATCTTGAATTTTACATTTCTCCCAATGTGAATAAGGAATTCTACGCGACCGGATTAGATCTGGTCGTTTTTTTTGTGCAGAACATATATTCGCTGACAAAGTGTTGTCATGACTTAACTATAAAATAAAAATATACTAGGTGATTCTTAATCCATTACCGGTGGTGTTGAAATGCAAATTGATAAGAATGATGTGAGGGATTGTTTGTTAAACTTAATCGCAGGTTTGTCACAGTGGGGAGAAGACTTCAGCGAGCCGCCGGCTCTATTGCGTCAAGGACATATGCAGTTTGTTCGACTCCTGATGTTGGAGGGAAAAAAAGCTCCAATTGATTTGCATTCACTTATTCAATTGTTGCAAAAACCGGCAGAAGAATGGGGAATTGTAGTAGCCGGTATCTATCCGGAGGAAGCGCCGCTCTTGATTCCGGATCTGGGCTTGTCACCAGACGCACGTGAATTTAAAATCATGTACGATTCGCCTGAAGAAGCTCAGACACAAGAAATAGTAGAGATATTGCGCTACTGCCGAGGGACAATGCCGATGCTAGAGGAGAAGTACCGAAAACTTCGAGAGTTCCTTATTACCAATCCGGTTGTATCTGCTTACCGTTTAATGGAGTTTGGGCTGGAGCTTAAGGATACAGAACTGATGAAAAAGCTTAGTCGCTGTTATGAAGAAATTTCGGACGATGTAGAACGATATCGCAAATGTCCACGATGCGGATGGACGCTGGAATTTCGTAACGATCACTGGCAATGCGGGGCAGAAGATCTTTGTGGGAAACTGGCCAGTCGCGGAGAGCTTAAGAAATGGGAAATCCATGAGCCCATGCATCGATTGCGTTATGGAATTTATCGGTACACGATGTTGCCAGGGTTGGCTGAACTTACAGCTAAAGATTGGCTAACGAAGAAAGGTTACAAAGTTGAACTCTTTCCGCAAGTAGACCGGTTTGATTTAGCCGTCGAATTGGATACGCATATCGTCTATCTGGATATGAAGGATTTTAAGCACCCCCTACACCTGGCTAACTTCTTCAATAAAATGCAACCCCACCAACTAGAGAAATATCGAGACCCACATGTATATATTGTCATTCCGCAATACCGAACGAAAATATACCCCGGTTACTCGAAGCTTGTTAAACAAGCACTTATGGCTCATGCGAGTCATCTGAAAGTCATAAATGAGCGGGATGTGCAGAAGCATCTGGCTGGGGAGGCAACGGAGAGATGAGAGTATCGTATTGGACCTATTTTGAGCAGTTCCTTCCGCGTCTCTTGCCATCTGGATTGCCGCGGCAAAACATTGAAACCATTTATACTGTGGAATTGTTCGTTACAGGATGTTTGATGGTTGATTCTTCTATGGATATCAGCGAAGGTTATACGATTTTATCAGGTTACGACTCACCTATTCTTCCCAAGCCTGCTCGGAAGGAGATTGCACACCGTTTAAGAGTTTTATATAGTGCTTTGCGCTCAAGGATGACATGGGACAACTTATTCGAACGATATGAAGAAGTTTCGGTTGAATATAGATTATATGAAAACGACGGTAGTCATTGGAGACTCCGGACTCCTGCCTTGTTCGCCGATCGCAGGAAATGGTACGAGCAATTATTAGAACAAGCTGTTGCCCATCTGTCTAAAGACATACACTTTGCTACATCAGGCAAGTTCCACTATTACAAATATAATCAGGAACAAGAGTCCATTCGTTATGTCGGAGAAATTCCACCGCCGTTGGTTAATACGTCAACATTTCCGAGATATAGACCGAAGGGGAGATTTACACTTCATCTTGGAGACGAGCATACCTATCAGACAGAGGGGATGCGAGAAGCTTCGGCAGCCTTGGAATGGAAGGAACGGGCCGGAATTGGACTTAAACTAAAATCATTGACAAACCCCAGTATCCGACAGTTTGAGTATAAGGGCTTACAGCATATCGTAGGGGGACTGGGGTCGGGAAAATCCACATTTATGGTGTTGGAAACGGATCGATTAGTCCGAGCAGGAGCTCGTGTCGGATTCATTGAGAGCAGTGTCCCTCAAGTATTAAATCGAGTTAAGGAACTTCGTTTATTGGGAATTAACGCTGTTCCTGTAATTGGAAGAACGGGTCGCCGTAAACATCAGAAAGATTATATATCCGCCCGTCGCCATCAGATTCGGGATGTAACGGATTGGGGGCAGGATTCTTATCTGGAACTCCGACATGTATCCGATTTTTGCATCATCCATGCCCTTGCCAATGACCATGAAAATACGACAGATTATCCATGTCGTCAGTTAATACAGCAGGAGAAAAAGTGCGTATGCCCCTATGCAGCCAGTTGCGGAATCTATCGCGATTTCGCAGCCCTGATCCATGCGGAAGTATGGGTTACAACCTCAGCAAGCATATTGAAAACAAAACTACCTGTTATGCTGGACCCTTATGAGAGAACAGTCTATGAAGCGATGTATGACTTGTTAGACATCATTTTCGTTGATGAAGCCGATGCGGTTCAGAAGCAATTCGACGATTCCTTCGTCTCCGAGATTGCATTGTTTGGTAACTCTCAGCATCTCTTTGAGAAGACCCTGTTAGAATCATTTCGAAAAACGATAGGTTATTATGGTAAGTATGCACATGACGAGGTTGTACAAGACTGGATGGATGTTCTGAATCGCCTTGAAAGCACCATCCGCCGCGGTGTATATCGTACATTGAATTTATCGCCTGAATTCGCTCAGTTTTTGTACCGGAAGCTATTACGGCTCTCTACCGAAGCTTATCGCATCAGTGGCGCTTTCGCCAAGGACGAACAGAATCGGGAGAGAATTGAACAGGAATTACGCAACTATGCGGATCATCCGCTGGACCACCCTATCTATGCAGATGTAACGAAAATGCTGCAAGCTCGAACGAAGAAGGAGCGGGAACAAGCTCTAACTACCATTCTCCATAAGTTGGGCGGTGAGACAAACCCTGTTGGAAGATTGAAATTCCCGGTTCATTCGTTGGAATTATATTTATGTCTGGCACTTATCGATCATGATATACAAGTGTTCATGGATCTTTATCCGCTAGTTCAAGCCAAATTAGGAAAATTATCTGAATTCGAGGGACTCTACACGATTCAACGTGAGTTTTCAGCAATTATGAAAGATGCGATGACAGGACGTATGACGGGGTATCTGTATGAAGTAAAACCTGGGAATGACACAGGTACATTCAAAGCCGTTCAGTATTCAGGTGTCGGTCGACTTCTCCTTGAAGACTGGCAATCGATCTACGCTGGAATAGATGGATATGAAGGTCCTGCGGTTGTTCTGCTTTCAGGTACAAGTCTGGCTCCAGGATCAGCCCATTATCATATTGCATCGTTGCCTGGATGGCTGTTGGAATCCAATCTGGGTGTTCCAGTCATTCACCAGGAATATTATCCGATCTATGAGCACGGGAAGGAAACCCCTATCCAAATATCCGGTGAGATTGAGGATAGGAGAGAACGAAATCTACGTGCGCTAACCGCCAAGTTAATGTCCAAGATTGAACAAGAATTGCTGGAGTGGCGTTACTCGGGTGCAAATCGTAAAGTGCTGTTGATTGTCAACTCTTATGAAGACGTTGCTGATGTCGGAGCCGTATTTGCATCACATTCTTCTTGGAAAAATAGATACCGCCAGTTAACGAGGGACCCGGATCATTTTCATGAAGCCGAGTTTTCAAGAGCAGAATTAGAGCGGTTTGCTAACGAAAACGCTGATGTGCTGATCGCCCCGTTACTTGCGATAAGTCGCGGTTATAACATTCTGGATGATACGAAAGGTTCATTATTCGGATCTGTGTTTTTTATGATACGGCCATATCCGATACCGCAGGACATGACCTATCTCATCCAACTTTTGCATGCCAAACTGCCTGACTTCATTGAACGTGCCGATTTTGAAGGCAAGCTTTATAGGCAGGCACTGGACCTCATTCGCAGCGAAAGTAATAGCTTGCTCCACCGGATGTACCGTAAACCAGACTATTGGTCCGTATTAAATCCTGCGGAGAGAAAGACCATAGCCTGGTATACGTTTATCCCAGTCTGGCAAACGATTGGAAGGCTTCTTCGCAAAGGCACACCGGCGAGAGTGTTCTACTGTGATGGTAAATTTCTAGCTCAGCCCATGCGCACGGATGTTGGGGAATCGATGTTGGATTACTGGCTGAAGATCATGGTGGATCATGAATCAAATCCAGCATTTCGCAGTTTATATGGACCATTTATAGACAGTATGAAAGTCATGATGGAAAGGAATGAGGCCCATGAGTCGGACTGGTAAATTGCTGCAGCTGTATGCTTTCGAGAGCGACCAAAATGCTTGGAATAATAAGCAGATCTATCTACTGGATATACCAACGGTTTGGAGAGAATTTATTCGTCAATTTTATAATGGCGTTAAGCTGCCCTTTGCGATTAAGCCATTAGGTAAAAAACTGCAAAGTATATTTCCACAGATCGTCTCGGTCAATAACCAATTTTATCTGGATGAAAACCGTCCGTGGCTCATTGCAACGCAGCCAGTCCCGGTTGGAATGATCCTATTCCTGGCTAAGGGATGGATGAACCAAATAGCAACGAGGCAAGGCGTAGCTGCAACGGATGATTTGGATACGAGTACAATGGACTGGCGAAGCGAGGCGGTAGATTCCATTTTGCATCGTGATTCAAGGTTAAAATATGAATTGCTTCCTGCTCTAGTTGCACATCAATTTTGCTTGAGTCCGAAACAACTACTGCTTGATAACCGGGATGAGCCTGTTGAGCTTATGTTCTCGCAGGTATATGCCACGCAAAAGGCAGAGTGCATGTCTGAGCCCATAACCACTAGATCTGGTACTTTTTCTTATGTCGTCCGATTTCGGTTACAATATAGGGCCGGTGAGCCGGAACGACTATTATTGATGGTTTCGGCTGGAATAAGACGGTTTATTACGAAACCACAGGAGACCAAATATCTGAAAGGCGGCATTAATAGCACGTTATTGGTTTCCATGGACAATCCTCTGATCAAAGATCAGGGAATGGGATTACGTTCGTACGCGAGTTTATCTTTTCGCAGAGAAGGTGGAACTGAGCCTTATACACGTTGGTCTGAAGGGCTCGACGAATTGTTTTGTGATGTCTTATGGGGCAATCCGTTATCGACTGAGGATATCTTAACAAATCCAGTCAAGTATCACTCAGATCGTTCCCCTAAGATATGGGTCGTTCATAATAACAGAGTCTTTAACCCCCTATATGTTGAAGCGGGAATCAGCATTCAGGAGAAAATGAGATTTTACGAGATGGTACGGGAGAATGTATCCGACTGGAGATCGCTTACGCCGTTGCCACTTGTGCCGAAGCCTAAGCTAGAAGGGACAAGGAGGCGAGTGAGAGAACCGATCCCACCCGTATACTGCGGTCATGATAAAGATTTTGTGCTTGAAGTGTGGGGACCGGACTCTCTTTATCAATGTGTCGTCGAAGCATTGAAGGCTAAAAAATATAAAGGAAAGTTGCTGGCTGAACATGTTGACGGAGAAGTTTTTAGGTTGAACTCTTCCTCTCGAAACCGCATCATTGTGGTCAAGTGTGACAGGAAGGACTATGTAGATGGCTTGGATCGCGGAGCACTTAAGGACCTGGCGGATGAACATCGAACCAACAAAATCCTCCGGAGCATCGAACATGTTAAAGGGAATCAAGCCATAACTTGCTCATTGATTGAAATATTGCCTAAAGACGACTGGAAGAAGCTTGGCGAAGGAATAGATCCCAAGCAAGCCGTACGCAAAGGGTTTCAATTAACGGGGAGGATCACTCAATTCGTCTATCCCGAAAACGGGGCAAAGAAGTCTAAACGTAAGAAAGATAAACCGGAGTCAAGCTATATTCACAAAGTCTTCAACTGTATTTTGGATTTATTGGGGGATGCGGGAGTTATCGATTACAAGGCACATATGGATGTAAATGAACAACGCCCAATCATAGCCTATGATCTGGTTTCAGGTGATAAAGGAACTTATGCGATTCTTACGAAATTGGAAGACGGTGTATTAATGGTAAAAAGCCGGGGCAGTGAGGAATGGTTGAGTTTATCAGAAGCTGTGTTGAAAACAGATCAATTTGATCCGCTTCCCAAAGCCCCGGATGCGCTAAAGAAAGAGGTCGCTCGCTGGTTCGGTGAGCAGTTAAGAATGGAACGAATGAGTGGCAAGGAGCCGATCGTATTAGTTGAAGCGGAGCTTCGATATAAAGGGTTGGACGGCATTCAAAACAACAAAATTGGCCGTGGTAAGAATCCTGACTTACCTGGATGGATACAGAACGATCAGGGGATGACCGTTATTCGTGTTAATTCCAATGATGACGTTCCAGCCTATGGTTTTCGCCCCATGTCATTCTCTATAGGTGTCTATTCTGATAACGAGTCAGGACTGTATTACGGTGTAGGAACCAAACCCAAGACCCAGAGGAACATTGCCAAATCTATGACCAAGTACGATAACCCTGAAACGGCATTTCAGCAACCCCGAGTTGTGGAATATATGCCATTAGGTCCGATGGATAGGCAAGACCGAGAGCGCTTAGCTTGGATGGTGCATCGCTTACGTGAAGTGTGCATCACCTTTGAATCGACTACGGCACAACCTTATCCCTTGAAAATGACGGGTACGTTAAAGAAATACTTACAATTCAAGGAATATGAGATTACTGAGGCAGAGGCAGAGTTTTTGGAGTTGTAGATGGGGGTGAAAAGAATGACTTTGATAAAAGAACTGACCACGAACGATGAGTTCGTCGGCTTCTATTTGCTGAAAGAGCTGGAGCTGAAGCAGACCAATACATCCCCGGCAAAGGATTACTTCGATTTGGTGCTGTGTGATGCCAGCGGCCAGCTCCCTGCAAAGTATTGGGATGTGAAGGAAACAGAAAAAGACAGCTTTTCTCCGATGACGCTAGTCAAAGTTCAGGGAATCGTTCAATTGTATCGGGAAAAGCCGCAGGTTAAGATCACCCGGATTCGCAATGTAAGTAATGAAGACGGTGTGTCCCTAACCGATTTATTCGGGCGGCTCCAATTGGATCTGCGGAATTATTAGAGGTCATATACAGAGTAATCGAGAGTATTTGGGACCCGGTCATTCGTGATATTGTAAGCTTTTGCGTCGATAAGGTGAGTGAGAAACTGGCTCATTATCCGGCAGCCAAAATGCACCATCATGCATACTTTGCAGGCTTGGCCTATCATATCGTTCGTATGCTAGAGATCGGCGAGTTCCTTTGCAAGCAGAGGGCATTTCTAAAAGAGGATATGATCAAAGCCGGGATTATCCTACACGATATTGCAAAGCCAGAGGAGATGATCGCTCAGCTTGGGGTCGTGACAGATTATAGCACTCAGGGAAAGTTGATCGGTCATATTGCAATGGCAGCTGGTTGGATCACAGAAGCTGCATTGCGGCTGGAACTTCCGCTTGATTCGGAACAAGTAATCGGATTGCAGCACCTTATTCTCTCTCACCATAACCTCGGAGAATGGGGGAGCCCGGTACAGCCGCAAACGGCAGAAGCGGTAGCATTGCACTATATTGACGCACTGGATGCCAAACTCCAGATGGCGGAGGACGCACTAAGCGCCACTTCGGACAAGGAGTTGTGGACACAGCCGGTCCGAGGGCTGGAGAATAAAGCGTTGTACAGGATGTCATTGTAGAAATTAAAATATACGAAGAAAATGCAATGAAACAAAAATACTTTGCGGCAAAATAGCGGCAATGGTATAATGTTATTGAGGAAGGTGATGTTATGTTTACACCCAAATATTCAATAACGGACACCATAGCCCGCAGACTAATGGATATACAACGCGCCAGTGTTGTGGTGGATTTGCTTCCACTGCCCGCATCTATTCTGGATTTGCTTAAGAAAGAATCGATGGAAAAGACGGTCATTCTTTCAACGAAAATTGAAGGAAACACGCTTGACGAGGCGACGAAGCGAAAAGTCTTGTACCAAACCAGCAATGACAATGAAGAGCAGGAAGTTTATAACTTAATGAAAGCTTTGGAATACCTGGATGAAGCCGAAAAAAGACAGCTCCCGGTCACAGAGGAATTTATTAAAAAGCTGCATGCTATTATCCGAATATCACACGGACGAAGACCGCGTGTTAGCGAGTATCGCGAAGAACAGAATCAAGTAGGCAGCCGCAATGCCTCCGGTTTTTATTTGCCGCCGGAATGGAAAGATGTCCCGATATTAATGGAGGATTTGGTTGCCTGGGTGAACTCGCCGGAAACCTATTCGGTTCCGGTTCCTATCAAGGCTGGCATATTCATGTGGCAGTTCCTAACGATTCATCCGTATTTGGACGGGAATGGCCGAACGGCTCGGATGATCACGACATATCTTTTACGACGCGGCGGATATGGCTTAAAGGGGTTATTTGTACTCGAGAATTTCTATGACCGCAACTTGGCTGAATATTATCGCCGACTCCAGTTGGGTCTCCATCACAATTATTATTTTGGGCGGAATGAAGCTGATTTGACGCCTTGGCTGGAATTCTTTATCGATGGTTTGGCGGAGGTTTTTCAAGAAGCCGCTGCCATCGTAACGGAGAAATCTGCTCAAATGACGAAAATCGAACCGGATCTAATTCGCAAGTTAGATCCCCAGCAAAGAATGGTGTTTGCTCAATTAACCTTTAAACAAGATACCCTAACGACAAGCGAAATGAGGGACCTGCTGCGTTTGTCGGACCGTTCAATAAGGGAAAAGGTAAGTCATTGGAGAGAAGAAGGATTCATTGAGCCGCGCGATCAAGACGCCAAAAGAGTTCGTTCGGTCAAATTATCCGCGGAATACGAGAAGTTGGCACAAGACATTCGGAATGCGCCGGATCAGTTTGCCCATTTTCTAAAATGAATGCAGCACTGCGATCTCAAGTTGAGATGCCGCAGTGCTTTTTTTGTGCGCAGAACATATATTCGCTGACAATCTATGGTCGTTGCGATCCGTCATAATGAAGGAAAGACATGCGGGAGTGAGTACAGTGGATCAACCGATCTATATCGCCGTCACAGGCACGCAGCATTACTACGGAGCAGCATTTCTAAAGCCGGGTCAGGTCGTTCACTTGATCAAAGACCCGGATAATCCGCATGACCATGAAGCGATAAAGGTGGATATGATCCCATTGGGCAAAATCGGTTATGTCGCCAACAGTCCGCATACCGTACCGAAAGGATGCCGCAGCGCCGGCCGGATTTATGATATGTTTGAGCATCATGTTTGCGGCATGGTGCGATTTGTCGTTAAGGATACGGCAATTGTTGAACTTACGCCGGGTCTAGAGGAAGTGTACATCATCAAAACGACAGAGAACGTTTCGTTTTCTCCTTATAGGCAGGAAGAACCAGGTAAAGCGTAGAATCCCAATGATGATAAGGATTTACATTCTATATGCCACGATAGGAGATATAGCATGACGGATAAAGTGATTCGGCTCTTTAAAATACTTCTCGCCATTCAATCCAATCCGGGGATTTCGGCCAAGGAGCTGGCGGACAAATGCGAGACAACGGATCGTACGATTTATAGGGACATGCGGATTTTGGACTTGATCGCACCGATTACAAACGAGGGTTACGGAAAAGGGTACCGTTTTGTCGGTAATTTCGCCATGTACCCGCTGAATTTCACGGAGCAGGAAGCGTTGGTGTTCTCTGTCCTGCCCTCCGTGTTGGACACCAGCAAATTGCCTCCAGGCTTTGAATCCGCCTACGACAAGGTGATGGCTACCCATGTGAAAGAAACCCGGAAGCGGTACGATACACTGGAAAATGTCGCAGACATGATCCAAATGGGCACCCCGGCTTATCGGGAGAACAGTGCCAACTTCTTGCTGCCCATCATGGAAGCGATTATCGCCAGTAAGACGATCAGGGCTGTTTACCATACCCAGAGCCGGAATGAATTGACGGAGCGCCAAATTGATCCGTACTATTTGGTCCCGCGGGATCAACGGTTTTACTTGATCGGCTATTGTCATTCCAAGCAGGACATTCGCACGTTTCGTATAAGCCGTTTCCGCCATGTAGAGTTGACAAGTAATCGATTCGACAAGGGTGATTTTAACATTGCTCAGTATATGAAGCATACCTGGTCGATTGAACGCGGGGATTCTTTAATCACTTTTAAGATTAAATTCCAACCTGATGTCGCACGGTATGTGAAGGAAGAAGAATTGTTCGTGAGACCGAAGATGACCGATCTGCCGGACGGCAGCTTAT
The DNA here is from genome assembly GCF_058788915.1 of Brevibacillus sp. FW301-21C12A. Classification (NCBI taxonomy): domain Bacteria; kingdom Bacillati; phylum Bacillota; class Bacilli; order Caryophanales; family Paenibacillaceae; genus Brevibacillus; species Brevibacillus sp. FW301-21C12A. The sequence goes on along the minus strand of NZ_JBYTBG010000014.1, from coordinate 91,062 downwards.
TATTCGAGGTCACCGTCAACCACGAGCGGGAGTTTATGAATTGGGTGGTTCAGTACGGACCTTCAGCGGAGATTTTAGAGCCTGCATCTGTCCGGGAAAAGTTCAAGGAACAGCTACAGCGTTGGGGACAGTTGTATGGGCAGTAAGGTGCTGTTGTTGAACGATAGACGAAAGGAAGGTGTCCCTTTTGAAAATAGCAGGCACGTTTCTAGAACGTTTATATGATGCAATCCGTAGAGAGCCATTTCGCCGCAAAATTGTTATTGCTCCTTCCTACATCGAAGGACAGTCCTGGTTGATGCGAATATGCCGGGAATTAGGGCCGGTTATGAATGTGGAGGTCCAAACGGTTCAATCCTTTGTAAGAAGTCAGGTTCAGTTCTCCCTGTATCAACAAGGGCTGACTTTAATCGGGGAACAGCGGTCCTTTTGGATTATCCATCATGTCATGGAACAAATGGCTTCCAAGCCGGATTCCTACATCGCGGTGGATCAAGTAAAGCCTGGTATTGCCATGCATGTTCACCAAGCCATTATGGATCTGCGCCGTGCCGGAGTGAGTGCGGGGGAGCTTCGAGACGACCACTTTATGAGCCAGCAAAAAGGCAGCTATGTCAGAAAGGTGTTGTCAGCGTATGAGCGCTTTCTGAATCAGCGGAGCTGGATCGATTTCCCCGGCCTTTTGTCGCATATACCAACCCAATTGCCGGAAAACGTGGAGCTTATTCTGCCAGACCCTATGCCGCTTTCACCGGTTTCCGCTCGAATGCTGGAGCGGTTGTCAAACGGACGGATGACGAGGATTATAGCGGTTTCTTCCTTCACTGACGTCCAATCCACAATGCCGTTCGGAAAGGTTCAGTTCTATCATGCGACCGGAAGGCTGGCGGAGGTTCGCGAAGCATTGAGACGCATTATTCAGGGCCGGATGCCATTGGATGAAGTGGAGATGATCGTACCGGATGAAGAATATGCGTTGGTTATTTCGACCATGTGTGCTTCTTTCGGTATTCCCTGTTCCTATGCAGACGGGCTGCCTGTGATTACATCCGGAATGGGAAGAGCCGCACATTTTCTGCTGAACTGGTTGGAGTCCGGTTATCAGGTGCGGCAGCTCGTATTGATGCTGCAGCAGCAATTGATCACGTTCTCCGATCGTGACCAAGGAATAACGAATGCGGATTGTATTCGAGCCCTGGAGAAAAGCGGAATCGGCTGGGGGAAAGAACGGTATATCAAGTTGCTGGGGTCGGGGCATGTTCGGTTCCAAGGGGATGCAGATGAAAGACCCGAAGAACGGGAGCGGACGGAACAACAACAGCGGGATGACGACATCAAGAAGCATCTGACAAACCTCCTGGGAGAATTGTTTCCAGACGAAGCGGCGCTCTCATCTCCTAAGGGAATCTGGGGATGGCTCGTTAACATCTTGGATAGATTTGGTGTATGCGGAACGGAAGAGGATGCGATCGTCCTGCAAGAAATGAAAGGTATCGCTAAAGAACTGCAGGAATGTCCTGTTCCGGACTCGATGCCGTTTCAGCAAATGTTCTTGTATGCCCGAGACATGCTGCAGGAACTTCGAGTCGGGGTGCAACGGTTACCCAAGCCCGGATTCCTGTACATATCGAGTTTGGCGAACGGGGGGATCAGCGGGAGAAAACATACGTTTCTTCTCGGGATGGATGAACAGTCGTGGTCCGGGAATATCAGGCAAAATCCCATGCTTCTCGATGAAGAGTGCAGACGGATCGATGCCGGGCTTCAAACAGCCGTGCAGAGACAAAGAGATCGGCAACGCCTTCGTGATGGTCGGCTTGGGATGATAAGCGGCAATATCACATTTAGCTTCTCGTCGTATGACTTGGCAGAAGGAGCGACAGCAAGCCCGGCTTTTCAACTTCTACAGGTATTCCGAAAAGTATCCGGAAAAACGAATGCGGACTATGAGATGTTGCACCGAAGCTTAGGCGAACCTGTCGGGTATTTGGATGTAGAGCAGCCATCCTCTACTGAGCTAAATGGACTGCCATTGGACGGCTCTCATTATGTCTTCCGACAAATCCATGCGAATGTAAACCTTATGAGGGACCGGCAATCCTTCATCGAATCGGTCTATCCGTCGCTTCGTCAAGGCAGACTTGCACTCGAGGCGCGTGGCAGCTCGCAAGTGACGGAGCATGACGGATATATAGCGGGGGATGAATGGACTGATTATTGGAAAGACCGGGACGAACGGACGCTTAGCGCAAGTCAATTGGAGAAGTACGCGGAATGTCCGATGCGGTACTTTTTCCAATATGTGCTCAGGATTCGCGTGAAAGATCAGGTGACTTTTGACCGTACCTCCTGGCTGAAGCCGAATGAAAGAGGCTCGCTGCTGCACGAGGTTTATCGTCGTTATATGACGGAAGTCAACGCAAGTAAAGTCATGCCTATTACACACGATCATGCCCGTTTGCTTCGTATTGCGGAGGAGACGATTCTCTTGTATGCCGAGCGGATTCCGGCACCGAGCCCTCATGTGTTTGAGAGGGAACGGCAAGCGATGCTCCGGGATGTGGACGTGTTCTATCGCATGGAATTGCAGGCTAAGACGGCTCCCCGGTTTTTCGAACAAGAGCTCATCGTGGACGGCCAGCCGTTGCACCTTGAGCTTGGCGAGGACATGGCGATTACGCTGCGCGGGATCGTCGACCGGATCGATCAAGTTGCGCCGCATCAATATCGGATTATCGACTATAAGACCGGCAGTCCTCGGCCTTACAAGGAAAATGGCATGTTCGCAGGCGGTACGCAGCTGCAACACGCGCTTTACGCAATGGGGACGGAGCTATGGATGCGGCAAACGGGTGTGGATTCTGATGCAAAAGTGCTTGAAGCGTCTTACGTCTTTCCAAGCGAACGGGGGCACGGGCAAGTGATTGCACGCCCGCAAACCGAACGGAATCGAGTCACCGCGGTGATCCGGGGAATCCTTTTGTCGATGGAACAGGGATTGTTTATTCCCGCTTCAAATCCTGCGGTCTGCCGATATTGCGACTATGCGGCTGTATGCGGAGAGCACGCAGAGATGATGGCCCATAAGCGAAAGGATGAAGCAAATTCGGAACTACTGCACACGCTGCTGGAGGTGGAGAACATTGAATGAACCATCCGATCAACAAGCTAGAAAGAGGATATTGGAGGAGCTGAACACGACCTTTCTGGTAGAAGCCGGTGCAGGCTCGGGAAAGACAACCAGCTTGGTCGGCAGATTGCTGGCACTCATCGAGTCCGGAACGGCGAAGATGGAGCATATTGCGGCGATCACCTTTACGAATAAAGCGGCGGATGAGATGAAGGAGCGTTTCCGCATTGCTTTAGAGCGGAAAACGGCTGATATTGAAGGCGAAACTAGAGAACGAATGGAAGAAGCTTTGGCCAATCTAGACCAAATCTTTATTGGAACGATCCATGCGTTCTGTTCCTCCATGCTTCGCGAGCGACCGATTGAGGCCGGATTGGACCCTTCTTTCGAAGAAATGGATGATGAAATGAATCGTGCGTTCCACGATCAATGCTGGGATGAATATCTGATTCAGCTGCAGGAGGAAGATAGTGAAGCACTTGCCTCCTTTACCGAGGTGGGAATCGACGTCAGCATCCTGAAGAATGTCTATGATCGGGTATCTATTTTTACGGATCTCCAAATCCCTTGCGAACCGGTTCATCGTCCTGATTTCAACCTCATCCGACTCTCCTTGCTTCCCATGATTGAAGAAGCCAACAGGTTTCTACCGACAGCTGAACCGGAAAAAGGGTGGGATAATCTTCAGGCAAAACTGCGTACTGCTAATCGTATGCTGCGGTTGTCGGATGAGCAGGACGATATGTTGATGCTAACGCTTGCGAAGATGTTTGACTTCAAACTGGATGTGAAGCAGTACAAATGGACGGATAAGAAGCAAGCCAAAGCCATATCCGAACGATTTCACGATTGGCAGATTACGGTCCTGTTCCCCTTTCTTCAATCGTGGCGGGAATATCTGTATCCGAAAGTCATTCAATTTGTCTTGCCTGCATTGGAGTATTGCAGAGAACGGCGATTGCAGGCAGGGAAGCTGAACTTTCAGGATCTGCTGATGTATGCCTGCCGTCTTCTGCGTGATTACCCGGAGGTTCGCGCATTTTTCGCCGGGCGCTACCAACGGCTTATGGTCGACGAATTTCAGGACACCGACCCGGTCCAAGCGGAAATGATGTTTCTCTTAACGGGGGCCGGCGATGATCCGAATGAACGGAATTGGCGGAAGCTTACTCCAAAGCCGGGTTCCTTGTTCCTCGTGGGAGACCCGAAACAGTCCATCTATCGTTTCCGCCGCGCGGATATTTCCATTTATAACGAGGTTAAATCGCGGATTCAAGCATGTGGAGATGTGCTTCACTTGACCAGCAATTTCCGATCCGTCGATGCGATCGGCGATTTTGTGAACGGGCAATTTGTCGGCAAGCTTCCCGTCCGGGAAACCGATGTTCAAGCGGCGTATGTCCGGATGGAAACGAATATACCGAATCCAAAGGGGAATAAGCGCGCGGGTCACGGGGTTTATGCACTCACTTACCCGAAAATTCCCGGAGGCAAGGATGAAGTAGCGGCGGTTGACGCACAGCGTATTGCCGCAACCATCGCGTGGGCTTGCCGCGACGGAAATTTGCAGGTTCAGGAGCGCAACGGTTCATCTTGGGTGCTCAGAGAGGCGCAGCCCAGCGATTTTCTTATATTGACAAGAACGAGGCATTATTTGCATCTCTACGCAGAAGAATTGGAGAAGCGGGGCGTTGCTGCGGAAACTGTCGGAAGCTCCGCTCTATACCCCGAGCTTCATACGCTGGGACAATTGGCCCTCTACCTGGCCGATCCATCCGATCAGGTGGCGATGCTGAGCGTCTTGCGCGGACCTCTATTCGGGATTAGCGACAAGGAACTAATGGCGTATCGTGTTCAAGGGAATGCGTGGTCGATCTACCGGCTGCCAGAGGAGTCAGCAGAACAGGATAATCGAGTTGTCGCTGCATGCCGGAAACTGCGGGAATATGCCAGCTGGGTGAAAGAATTGCCTGCATGGGCAGCCTTGTACCGCATTCTGGAGGATACTGGTCTTTTGCCTTATTCCACGGTGCAAGAAGCAGGGGCGAACCGTTCGGGAACACTGCTTAAAATGCTGGAATTATTGCAACGTGACGCCATGCTCGCATCGGATTGGCATGAACTGACGCGTGCGATTTCGAACATTCGGGAGAGTAACGGCATGGAAACCGCCAGTCTCTACGCGGGCAAAGGGCAAGCGGTTCGGATCATGAACGTGCATAAGGCGAAAGGGCTTGAAGCGCCTATCGTGTTTCTCGCTTGTCCTTGCGGGGAGAAGGATCATGACGCCGACCAGTTTGTTGATCGTTCGGAGGCTGAGGCCGCGGGCTATTTCCTGATCCAACAATCGAAAGGGTTCCAGAAGGAAACGATTGCCCAGCCGGTTGGCTGGGAAGCGATGAGCGTGCGGGAGCGAGCATTCATGCATGCGGAGCGGGATCGGCTTCTTTACGTCGCGGCGACGCGGGCCAAGCAAATGCTAGTCGTCAGTCTCTACCCCGAACAACCTGCCAAGTGCCCGTGGAGTTCACTCATGGATGGGATGGAGCTCATCCGGGAGTTGGATGTTCCGGAATCGGATGTTCAAACAGATGAGTATGATCGGGAACTTGACGGAGATATTGTAATTGGGACAACTTCATCTGGTTTATCCGGGTCCGAAGCCTCATCCATTGATCTAGGTGCTTACTTGGCCCAGAGAGAGCAGGTGTTCCATCAACTGCGCCAACCGACTTATGCCGAATCAACCGTTACCGGGCTGACGAAGAGCATGAGCGACACGCCGGAATGGTCAGCCACTGGGAGGGGCCAATCTTTCGGCAGCGTGATCCACAAGGGACTTGAAGCAGTTGGAAAAGGTCTTCCGATGAGCGAATTGCCTGTATACGTTCAATACCTCTGCCAGACCGAAGGAGTATCAGGGAAGGACGCGACTGATGCCCTGCCTATTATTCATGAAGTTCTAGACAGTGAACTCTGGCAGCGTAGTCTGAGAGCGAAGCAGCGATTGTTTGAAATCCCGATTATGATGGTTCAAAGCAATGGGGAGACAATGTCTTATCCCGCAACCGAGCAAACGATGTCGGAAACAGCCGCCGCGTCATTGACGCATCAGTCCATTAACGGCGGCAATCTCTTGGTGAAGGGTGTAATAGATTTCGCTTTCGAAGAGGAAGATGGCTGGGTGATCGTCGACTTCAAAACGGATCAATTGGATGAGAGCAAATTGGAGCAGTTTGTTCGGTTTTATGCGCCGCAAGTGCAGGCTTATGCTAAGGCCTGGTCTGATACGTTCGGTTATCGGGTGAATGAAGCTGGATTGTACTTCGTTAGTCTACGAAGATGGGTATCATGCTAGTGACGATTTATAAGTTTACTGATAGGAGGGCTAATGTGTTAGATATAGAGACTGTTCGGGCAAACTTTTTAACTCACGAAGGAGAAGTATTCCGCCAAATCCATGGCAGTGAATTTACGTATCGAGTGCCAAGATTTCTTGGAATGGAAACTTAGGGAGCTTTCAAATTTTCTATTTACTGCAAACAAATAGATGAATTATTGTTTGATCTTTTCCAAAACAAGATACTACGATAAGTACTTTTTTATAATTATAGTTCAGGGTAAAATGAAGCTGTAGATACATTTTAAGGGATGAATAAATATGATCAACTCCTAGATATCACAAAAGAAGCAATACAAGAATAAGCGGGAAATTTATTGGCAAAATCGTTGCTGATATGATGTCAGATCGATTGCTTGTGAATGGAGATAAAGACATGATGAGTAGTTCAACTGAATTAGCTTCAGATAAGGAAAAAATAATAAAAAATAAAAAACGTGTTCAAAATCACGGGGAAGTGTTCACACCAAAAAGGATTGTTAATAAAATTCTTGATTTGCCTAACCTTCGTGAAGCATGTCTGAACTTAACTTCCACTTTTTTAGAGCCCGCTGTGGGAGAAGGCACATTCCTAGTTGAAGTTTTAAATAGAAAGATGAAGATGGTAGTAAAAAATTACGGTGATGATTTAACAAGGTACGAGAACTATTCCCTACTTATATTGTCAACGCTATATGGTGTTGAATTGCTTGAAGATAACGCTCAAAAATGTGTTATGAATTTGTATCAAGTCTATTATGAAGCCTATCAGCAACAAGCAATTAAACATGGTGCAAAAGTGAAAAACAAAGTCTTAGACAGTGCTAAATTGATTATCTCTAAAAATATTGTACAGGGGAACTTTCTAACTAAATTAGCTTCTAATGGTAAACCTATTGTTTTTAGTGAGTGGAAACCTGTTAACGTTCATAAATACGTTAAGACAATTATGGTTCAACGCACTGAATATACGCTTGATGATATTCTTGGTGGCGTGGAAAAAGAAAGCGGAGAGCCTTTAGTTCATGCAGTAAAAGTGGAGCAACTGGATCTGTTTGACTTGTTTGATGACGATGATGTCACTAAAACAAAAGAAAAACGAATGAAATACGTTCCTGTAAAGATTACTGATGTCTATAAGGAAGAAATGGAGGAAGTCGATGAATAGAACAATCATTAATCCATATGAAGAACTGGACTTGAAAATATATGCCTATACCCTGCCTGAAGTTCCTTCTCATAAAGGTTACATTAAAATAGGTGAAACAAATAGAAAAGTTAGAAAACGTATTTTTGAACAGGTTGGAACGGTCGGACTCAACCCTAATATTCTTTTTGAAAAGATTGCAAAGAAGTCTGATGGTAAATGGTTCCATGATAAAGACCTTCACCGTTTCCTTCAACAGAATGGGATTCAGAAAAGGGATTTTAATGGCCATGCAGACGAATGGTTCTATTTTAATGGAACACTCGAAAAGGCGGAAATTCTAACGGACAAGTTTATAAGTAATGATTATGATGGAATTCAAATTGATGAAGCTCGTTCAACCTACAAACTTCGGAATGAACAAAGTAAAGCCGTTCAGCTAACTCTTGATTATTACAATAGTGGACAAGAACCAAGGGAGTTCCTTTGGAATGCAAAACCTCGCTTTGGGAAAACACTTACTGCATACGATTTTGTGAGAAAAATCAATGCAAGAAATGTACTGATCGTAACCAACAGGCCTGCTATAGCGAACTCATGGTTTGATGATTTTAAGAAATTTATTTCTTGGCAAGAAACAGGAATGAAATTTGTTTCTGAAACGGATTCTTTGAAAGGTAAGGCATTGTCTCGTGAGGATTTCATTGATTTTCTAAATTCTACTGACCATGAGAACCCATCGCAAATCACCTTCATTTCACTCCAAGACTTGAAAGGGGCGAAGTTTGCAGGTGGTGTTTATGAAAAACTTGAATGGGTTGGTCAGCTGAACTGGGATTTACTTATCATCGATGAAGCGCATGAGGGTGTTGATACCGCAAAAACAGATGTGGCGTTCGATAAAATAAAACGGAACTTCACTCTACACTTGTCAGGTACTCCGTTCAAAGCATTGGCAAACAACAAATTTAATGAAGAACAGATCTTCAACTGGTCGTATGTCGATGAACAAGAAGCCAAAACGAATTGGGACTACACAACTGGAAGTAACCCGTACGAAAATCTGCCAACACTAAGCTTATTCACTTATCAAATGAGTAAGATGATTGAGGATCAAGTCTCTAAAGGCTTAACATTAGACGATGATAGTAATGTTGATTATGCTTTCGATTTGAATGAATTCTTCAGAGTTAAAGACGACGGAAAGTTTGAATATGAAGCAAGCGTGAAAAAATTCCTTGATAACCTATCTTCAGGTAAGTTTCCTTTTGCTACAGATGAATATAGGAGCCAATTAAACCATACTTTTTGGCTTTTACCTCGTGTTAACTCTGCAAAAGCACTTGAAAAGTTGTTGAAATCACACCCTGTTTTTGGTGAGTATAAGATTGTTCTAGCGGCTGGTGATGGAGTAAGTGTTGACAGCGATTCAAACTTTGAAGAAGAAGGACTAGACTATAAAAAGAATGAGAACAGTTTCAATAGGGTTAAAAAGGCAATTTCTGAAAACGAAAAAACCATAACCTTATCTGTTGGTCAACTTACAACGGGTATAACAATACCAGAATGGTCTGCGGTGCTTATGCTTAGCAATATTAAGTCGCCAAGTTTATATTTCCAAGCCGCTTTCCGTGCGCAAAACCCTTATGAATTTGTTCAGGATGGTAAGCTTTATAGAAAAGAAAACGCCTATATCTTCGATTTTGCACCAGAACGAACGCTATTGCTCTTTGACGAATTCGCAAATAACTTATCAAGTGGTAACTCAAAAACAAGTGAAGAACGCAAGAAGAAGATTAAAAAGCTATTAAACTTCTTCCCGGTAATTGGGGAAGATGATGAAGGCAATATGCATGAGTTGGACGCAACTGAAGTTTTAACAATCCCGACAAAGATAACTTCAAAAGAGGTAGTAAAGCGTGGATTTATGAGTAATCTACTATTTTCGAATATCTCAGGAATTTTTGGAGGAAATTCACCATTCAAGGAAATACTTGACAAGATTAAACCAGAAAAGAACAAGCGTTTAATAGATCGTAGAGAAATCAACGTAACAAATCCAATGGTCGATGGTGATGGAAACGTTGATGTTCCTAAAGAAATTGTTATTAATCAAACGAAAGAAATTTTTGGTGACGCAATCTATAAAGTTATGGAAATACCTAATATACCTAAAATTCCCGAAACTACAACTATCACTACTGAAATCAAAGACACTCTAGATAGAGGGTTTAGCAAGTTGAAAGAGACATTCAACTTGAATAATTCTCAAGTGGATAAAGCAAAAAATGAAGTAACATCGGTAATTAAAGACGTAGTTCAAAAAAATGTAGAAACGTATCACAGTCAAATTAAAGAAATTGAACAAGACTATAATGTTCAAATTCAAAACGCCCAAGAAGCAAATGACGAAGTTAAATTAGAGCAACTAAAAACGGAATTGGAGCAGAAAAAGGTTGAGGTTAATCAAACATTCACTGAAAATCTTAATACAGAATTAAGTTCAACTGTTGAAACTGCAGTCGAAGAACAGATTGTCCGAGTGGAAGAGAAGAAGAAAAAGACCACTGAAGATGATGTTCGGGATCACTTGCGCGGATTTGCTAGAACTATTCCAGCATTCCTTATGGCTTATGGTAATGAAAACACCACTTTGAGTAATTTTGAAGAAAATATAGACGAGCCGTCTTTTGAAGAATTAACAAGTATTACAGTAGATGAGTTTAGGAAACTACGTGATGGCTTTGACTATGTAGACGATGATGGGAATAACCGTAAAGTGCCTGGTTTATTCAACGAAGTTGTGTTTAATGCTAGTATTAAAGAATTCTTTATTACTAAGAACAGATTATCGAACTATTTTGATGAAACACTGATTGAGGATATTTTCGATTACATTCCACCGCAGCAAACAAACCAAATTTTCACTCCTCGAAGAGTGGTAAAATTAATGGTTGATTTAATTGCAGAGAACAACCCGGGTATTTTTAAAAACTATAATATTAAATTTATTGATTTATATACGAAAAGTGGGCTTTATATCACGGAAATCGTTAAACGCTTGAATGAAGGATTGAAAGATCAAATTCCTAATTCTGAAGAACGTATTAAGTGGATTCTCGAAAATCAAGTTTATGCTTGTGCACCAAGTAACATCATATACAATATTGCTAAAAATTATATTTTTGCAGATTTCAAAAACATCTCGAGCAAAAATATAGTTGAATGTGATCTAACCGAATATGCAAAAAATGGTAATGCTAAAAAGAAAATATCAGAAATTTTTGGAGATGAGAATTTGAAATTCGATGTCATTATTGGAAACCCACCTTATCAAGAAATGGATGGTGGAGCACAAGCAAGTGCTAGCCCAATTTACCACCATTTTGTACGTTTGGCAAAAGAACTTAATCCAGAATTAATTTCATTCATAATGCCAACACGTTGGTATGCAGGAGGGAAAGGTCTTGATGATTTTCGTGATGAAATGTTAAACGACATTCATCTCAAAGAACTTCATGATTGGCTGACTCCAGAAGATATTTTCCCTAATACCAATATTCGTGGTGGCGTATGTTACTTCTTGTGGGATAAAAATTATGACAACAGCAAAAATCTTGCAAGAGTCGTAACATATGAAAACAACGCAATTGTCAGTGATATTTCAAGGTCGTTGAAATATAAAGACTTTGACATACTGATAAGAGACTCTAGAGCAATTTCTATTTTAGATAAAATAGATTGCAGTGGTAATAACAGCCTAATGGAGTATGTGTCTGCTCGTAACCCATTTGGATTTTCTACCAACTTTACTAAAAACAATAAATTTAAAAATGACAGTCGCTCTATGAATGAACCGATAAAATGCTACGCTAATAAAGGTATTGTTGGGTACATTGAGTTAATTGAAATAGAAAAAAATAACTTATGGATAAATAAATGGAAGGTTTTAACGCCATATTCCAACAATATAGGAACAGAGTTAAACGATGATAATCTAAATACAATTATTGCTGGTCCTAATTCAATATGTACCGAAACATATTTAGTTATTGGTGCAGACTTAGCTCTAAATGAAAATAGCGCAAACTCTTTAGCTAAATATATGAAAACCAAATTTGTTAGATTTTTGCATAGCTTGTCCAAAAATAGTCAACATGGTACTAGAAATACGTATAGATTTGTTCCTGTACAGGATTTTTCTAACAACTCCGATATTGATTGGTCAGTTTCAGTTCAAGAAGTAGACAATCAGTTGTATAGAAAATATGGATTATCTGATGAAGAAACGAATCACATTGAAACGAGAATTAAAGCAATGTAAGATACAAGTTGAAGCATGTTAATAAAGGAAGGTCTCGATCTGAAGCCGATCAAATAGAGGCTGAGACATTTCTTTTTGTTTCTTTAGTTTTGAAATAGAATTCTATCAATTTTACTGACAATCTTTTTATTGCAACCCAAACAAAGCGGTTATTTAATGCTTTGTTTGGGTTTTTTCGCATTTTCACAGGACTTACTGCCTATATTGTCGAATCATCAGTACAGGGGAATTATTCCATGGGAACGTATATTCTATGACAACGTGCTGTCGAATCAATATGTTCTAATATGATCAGCAGTCATTTGAGATGGAGGGATTGGGTATGGCATTTCTGAAATGCTCGGAATGCACCAATATGCTGAAGGCGATTCAAATTTCCAATAAGATCAGCCAAGCCGGGGAACAACGATTGCTTGAATATTCGCCAACCGGGATCAAATGCTCAGACTGGACTCCTGTAATTGAAAAACTCCGTGGATTCGAGGAGGGAATTTACTGTCCGTCTTGTTTTGCAATTGTTCCATTGGAGAAAGAAGAATTTATTTTATGTGAGGATAACCGGATTCCCGGCGTAGTAAGTCATGAATTTTCATCCGATGATGTACTGGATAAGCTGAAGAAGTTGGCCGAGGAAGAAGTTGCCGAGATTTATGTTCATACACTTCCTGCGAAAGAAGCTACTTTTGCGGATATTCCTGAATCTACACCGGAGCCCATCAAGGACGCCTTACATCGAATGGGAATTACGCAGTTATATTCTCACCAAGCACAAACAGCCGATGCAGTCCATTCTGGGTCGAATGTTGTCTTGGTCACTTCAACATCATCCGGAAAGACGTTGTCCTATAACCTGCCGATTCTTAGTCGTTTATATAACCATCCTGAAGAACGTGGATTATACATATTTCCAACAAAAGCGTTAGCAAATGATCAGTTGGATCAAATTAAACGTTTTGGCATGCAACGAACGGAGAATAATTCTTCCTTGGATGAGTGGTTTGAAACTCAATTGCACTTAGGAGATCGCCTGATTCATATCGGCCGGCTGGATGGTGATACCGAGAATGGGCCGCGGCAGCGAATCATGGAAAAAGCACAGGTATGGATGACGAATCCGGATATGATTCATTACTCCATTCTCGGGCAAGTTCAGAAGGTGAAGTACGCGACCGCACACCACATTCGAAATTATCTGCGGAACCTCAAATTTATAGTGCTTGATGAGATGCATATGTACCGAGGTACATTCGGAAGTCATGTCGCATTGGTACTCAGACGCCTGCTTAAGGTTTGTCGAGAACTTGGTAATACTCACAACATCCAGATTATTACGAGCTCAGCAACGATTGAAAATCCTATTAGATTAGCAGAGGATCTTACAGGTCTTAGCGGATTCACCCTCATCAATACAGATGGTTCCGCCCATCAGAAAAAGGGGATCGTCCTATGGAATCCCGGTATGTCAGCCGATGAACAAGTCCGCCGCGCGCCTTCTACCGATGCCATTACGATGGCGAAACAGATCATGACTGTTGATCAGAAAGTGATTAAGAGCATCATTTTTCAACCTTCTCGCAGCCAGACTATGGTATTTACCCGTTATATCAAAGACGTCTTGCGCCAGCCTCTCCGACTACCAAAAGAGAAAGTGGAAGGAGAAAAACTCGCGGCATTTTATACCGGAATACTGCCGAATGATACTCGGAAACGGATTATTGAGCGGCTCAAGTCCCATGATATTCATGTCATTATTACTACCAATGCCCTTGAAGTCGGGATTGATATCGGTGATTTGAGTCTTGCCGTTCTTGTTGGTTATCCCGGATCGAAAGCGGCATTCTCCCAACAGATCGGACGTGTTGGCCGCAAAGGCGAGGGTGTTGCCATACTGATCTGGCAGGATGAACCGCTTCAGCAGTATTACATGCGTAACCCGCTTGAATTTATCCATAAAGCTCCCGAGGTAGTTAGGATTAATCCAACAAATTACAAGTTGTTAGCCATGCACATCCCGTTACTAAGAGAAGAGCTCGGGAGAGAAGTCACGAAGGAAGACTTGCAGGACATGTTTCCTGGATTACTCGAAGATTATATTGAGACTGTACTGCAAGTAGCTGCAACAGCTAACGATGAGGCGACCGTTGATGACAAGTTTAGTCTTCGATCAATGTCTGGTAAAAATTACAGCGTAACCATTCGGGGACAAAATCAAACGATAGTAGACAGTTTGGATGAGTGGAGTGCTCTTCGTGATTTTTATGAAGGTGCGATCTATTGGACTCCTGGAGAGAAAGGCTATCGAGTAGACTCTATCAATCGCAGAAAAGGTGAAATTATTGTATTGCCTATTCAGGAACTAACCTATTACACTCAATCTACTTATCGCGATATCATCGATATTATGCAGACTTATCAGAAGCAACACATCGAAGGAATCGATATGGCTTATGGTGAACTGGAGATTAAGCGGAGTGTCTTCGGTTATAAAAAAGTTTACTTCGGACAGAAGCATGAGTCTGAGCAGGTTCAATTGGATCATCCGTCCGTCACCCGATTCACTCCGGAAGGAATGTGGGTTACACTAACGGATTCTCAATGGAGCCAATTGAAAAATGGCATTCAGGAGTTAGCGGATGAGGGCAGATCCATCGACTTATTGGCTGAAGCTTCCCTTCACGCTGCAGGTCACGCTATGACTTCGGTTATTCCTGACCTCATTATCTGCGACGCTAATGATTTTACAGGGTTTTCGGCGAGCGGGATGACGGCTTTTGCCAATAGACCTGTTATCGGCTTCTATGGCGAGAACGGGTCCGGTCTCGGGACCATCGAAGCGATCTATGAGAAACTTCCGCAAGTGCTTCGAAAGGCTCTTGAACTTATTGAGAGCTGCCCTTGTGCCGAAGGATGTCCTAGCTGCGTGCAGCTCCCAGGTAAAGGGAATATTGAATTGTTCAAACCTGGAGCCAAAATGCTGCTGAAGATTTTGATAGAAGGGATCGATTAAGAATGCCTGTAATCTGTTCCGCTTGCGGAGGCCAAAGACCTTACGGGGACTTCATTCAAATCAGCTATAAGGCGGATCCAAAGGGCTATTACCGTAAGATCCATCAACGGGCAAACGGGATTCGAGTTTCAGAATGGCGCTCCCTTGAACCCGATACGGAGTCCTATATAAACAAACCATCCGGCGTTTATTGTTCACATGATAGACATTCAATCTTGGACGACATGCTGACACCGGAAGAAATGGAATTGCTCACAGACCGAAGACTTCCTGTTCAACATGTATTCGATAGTGAAAAACTCGTCCAGAATTTGCTCGAACTCGGAACTCGTATTCGAAGTGACGTCCACGTGCATCAAATTGACGCCAACCAAGGCGCTTATGCTGACCAAATCCTTATGCCCAGTTGGCTGCAGCGGAAGCTTCATTCTCTGGGGATTAATAAACTGTATGAGCATCAAGGGGAAGCTATACAGAACATCCGTGAAGGCAGAAATGTCGTTCTCTGCACGAAAACCGCATCTGGAAAATCATTGGCGTACAATGTTCCCATCATCGAAAAATTGGTTGCTGATCCGAATGCCTGTGCGCTTTATTTGGCCCCGTTCAAGGCATTAGTCGAGGACCAGTACGCTCACTTGAAAAAATGGGCTGATGATGTAGAAGAGCAGGGGAATCAAATCTCGCTTAATGGATTTTCTCGATTCTCTGTTAATGGACAGCAATTATCCGTTGGGGTTCTCCACGGGCAACGTAACGTTCCAGAGCATATGAGAAAAGATCAGGCATCTAGCTTCGTGTTCTCTGAGGGGCGCTATTGGCTGACCAACGTACACTATCTGCATTTAATTCTTCAAGGTGCAGGTTCGCCTAAGGGAAAAGGCCCTGGGCTGTTGCGCTTTCTGCAAAATCTTCGGTTTGTCGTTATTGATGAGCTTCATCAATACTCAGGCTTGTTAGGTTCAAAGGTTTCTTTGGTCCTTCGCAGATTAAGAATGTTATGTGACAGGTTGGGAAATAAAAACGTCCAGTTTATTGCCTGCTCGGCTACAATTGCTAATCCAAAGTATCTAGCTGAAGAATTAACAGGAATGCGTGGAATGAAAGGATTTCATGAAATATCGGGAGTACAAGCGCCAGTAAAGAAGAAAGCGATTTTGATGTGGAATCCGGGCTTATCAGACGATGAGCAAAAGAAAAGGGCCGTTGTTTCCGATCTCTATGAGATTCTGCGCACGATCTACAAGGATGGAAGATGGCCGAGAAGTATCATTTTCACAAGCAACCGCCAGCAAGCCCAGCTTTTAAGTCGTGAAATAAACATGATACTGCGCAGCCACCTTCATGATCATGGCGGGCTTTCGGCAGACGACCCACATGAATTTTTTCTGCCGTACCATGCATACCTCACGCAAGAAGTTAAAGAACGAACCATACAAAAACTTGAGCAAGGCGAGATCCTTGGAGTGGTCACTACTAGCGCCCTAGAGGTCGGGATTGATGTGAAGTGTCTGGATGTATGTATCTTACTCGGATACCCTGGCTCCCAGGCTTCCTTTTGGCAGCAGGCTGGACGAGTGGGACGCAGTAGAGACGGTGTGGTGATTATGATGCTTCAGGAAGAGCCATTGCAGCAATACTTTGCCCGCAATCCTGAAGAATTCTTTAAGCTCCCGCCTGAATCAGCAGCGATTAATACAACGAATCCCAAGCTATTAAAGGAGCATCTCGCATACGCAGCTCACGAACTGGGAGGAACGTTGACCAATGCTATGAATTATGTTCGCTCTTCGGCGCTTCGCAAGGTGGTTGCGGAAGCAAGCGACCAGTGGCAGCAGATCGAAGGAAAACTCCTCTATCATGGTGAAACGCCAAGATATCAAACTTTGTTTACAATGGGGGCTACTTATACGGTTGTAACCAAGAACGGCTGGAATGAGGACATCTTGTTTCAAAGTGTAGATGAGCGTTCCTTAATAAGAGATTATCACGTGGATGCAGTATTTCTGGGACCTGACAATCGTACCTTCTATAAGGTCAAGTGGGTCAACGGTAAGCAACGCAAAGTGGTTGTGGAGCCGGTAAGAACGGATTATCATACCCGCGGAATTGTTCGCGATAGCATTGAAATCCATGACATAACCAATCCACTGAGAAGTGACGCGGCGATCAAATCCAATCTTGGAAACATCATCGTAAAACGAAGCACATTTGGCTACAAAAAAATCTACAATCACGGCGCAACGCCTCCCGAAACCGTGCAATTGACAAACACATATCCTGTCAGTTTCCAAACCGAGGCGTTTTGGCTGATGTGGGATCACCAAGGAAGGGATGAACTTAAAGGTCTGCTCAATGATGTACTGGATCGCGATACCATTGACTTGGAGACCATGGCTGAGGGAAGCCTTCATGCGGTTGAACATGCCATAGCTTCGGCGATACCGGCCGTTGTAAGGTGCAGTATGGCTGATTTTCAGCACACCTCTTTTTATTCTGGCTCAGCATTGTTTGGAATGCCCGGAATGTTCTTCTACGACAGCCAAGCAGGAGGCGGTTCAGGTATAGTCGAGGTCGTTGCGGAAAAATTCGAGGTTCTCTTGGAGAAAGCCCAACAGATCATTAGCAGCTGTGGTTGTTCGGACGGCTGCCCATCCTGCATTCAGCTGTTTCATTGTGAGAAGCAGAATGAGCCGCTGCATAAGGCTGGGGCTTTGCTGGTTCTTAATCACCTGCAAAAATATCCGGTTTGCAACCATTCATGAGAAACTGATCTTTGAAATTGAAGGGAGGAAACCGTGTCCATGACTTTAATCGATAAGGCAATTGAGTTTGCTGCCGTTGCACATCGGGAACAGCGCCGAAAAGGCACAGAGATACCATACATTAGTCATCCTTATGCTGTGGGCATGATTTTGCAGCGGGCAGGTTGTTCGGAGGAAGTTGTCGCGGCTGGAATTTTGCATGACACGTTGGAAGATACCGATACAACGGAGGAGGATTTACTGGCCTTCTTCGGTCCTAAAGTATTGGAAATCGTAAAAGGCTGCTCAGAACCGGACAAAGGTGCATCATGGGAGGAAAGAAAGCAGCATACGCTCGATGAACTTAAACATGCAACCGTTGCTATTCGGCAGACGTCCTGTGCAGACAAACTACACAATATTCGTTCGATTAAGAGGGACTTGAAGCAGTACGGTGAGGAGGCATGGTCTCGTTTCAAACGAGGACGTGATAGTCAGGAATGGTACTATAAGGGGCTGGTGGAAAGCCTCGGGTACAAATCACGGTTTAAGTTGCTTGAAGAGTCCCGAAATATGAGGCAGACTTCGATCGTCTAGCTAACTATTTGGTGGAACGCGGGATCGAGTTTCAGTCGAATAGTGAAGGGCCAATCATCCTGATCGGCTTCTGCACAGCGCTGATGCAGCTATTGAACTTATATCCGCATGAGATTTATCATCATTTCAATAAATGAAATCGAGGAGATCCAATGAGCAAAGTATATTTCGGAAAGTTTGACAGTAAGAGACCGCATCAAATCCAGGAGAAATATTACGCTGCGGGAGCCAAAGGGAGTTCCTGGTACGGGGGGATTGAACCTGGGGATTATGTCTTTGTAGTGACCAATGCCAAAGTAATTGCGTTATGGAAAGTGAGGGAGTATGGGCAAAAAGTAAATCCTATTAATCCGTCAGATACGGGTGTTGTTTTATTCGACGAAATCAAGAGGCTCTCGAATCCTGTACCTGTCGTGCAATTTATTAAAAGTCCATATTTTAATTTGGACCTAAACCTGCTTAATAAAATTAACAAAGCTACTCCAGGTCACGGTTTCTTTCCCATTGAGACAACCTCGGCGTTTCCCATGGAAAACTGGGATCAGCTTTCTTTTACATCGGTTCGTCGTTATTACGTCACACTAAGTTCTCAACTCCCGCCAGTTGCAGAAAACGACATCATGGTTGTAATCGACAATCTCGTAACATCAAGAATTGTCGGGATATTGGAATGGAAGAATGGACAATCCCAACCTTATGCCAGTTTGCAGAAACTGTACGAGGACAAAAATTCCGTCAATGAACGGTATACATTGCTACAGTTGCTTGAATTTGCCGAAGAGGAAGCGCCGATTAAACGTAACTATTTGAAAAGCGTCCTGAATGAATTGGAAAAGCAAGGTTATTTTGTAGTGGATAATCCTATTCGCCTTTATGACAACGTCTTGGTTGGCCGCCGCAAGACACCGATCAGCAAACCGAATATGGAAGTTGGAACTGATGGGAAAACGCCAATCACGCATGCGTTAGAATCTTCGGATGTCGAGGACGCGCCGGAATTGTTTGAACAATACCGTGCGTATGCTGAGTTGCTGGATTTCAACCCCAATTTGATTTTATACGGACCGCCGGGAACAGGGAAGACGTTCGCTACGAAGAACATCATTGAAGCGTTTGAGTATACATTCCGTAAACGATATATCCCGTTCGTCCAAGTTGAACGGGAAGAACGGGTACGTTTCATCACTTTCCACCAGTCCTACTCGTATGAGGAATTTATTGAGGGTATTCGCCCCCAATTGGAAGAAGACATGAAGCAAGACGAAGCAGGTGGTGAGATTCGGTACCGCGTGGAGCCTGGCGTTCTGAAAAAGATGGTGGAAGACGCGTCAGCACAAATTATCAAAGCGGAATCTGAGTCCTCCGGTATTTCGGGAGCCGAGTTCATACATTCGGGATCCCGGGTCTGGAAAGTATCGCTCGGCCGCCGCAACAGCGATCACATTTACAACCAATGTAAAGCGGGCAAACAAATAGCGGTCGATTTTCTCGATCACATCGACCTTACAGACAAATCATATGACGAAATTTATTCCTTGCTTGAGAATGAGCGGGATGATGGGGCTCAAAAGCCTACAATGGATGCCAATACGCTAGATACTCTCATTAACCAAATGGAACGAGGTGATATCGTATTTGTCTATGATGGCCCTCGGACGATTCGGGATATTGGTGTGATAACAGGGGATTATGCTTACAGAAAGGGACATGTGGCGCCACATGTCCGGCCGGTTGCGTGGTTGAAAGAATTTACGGACCCCGCGGATATTTACGATATGAACGGCGGAGTAAGTCTTACTCTCAAAACGATTTACGAGCTTCCCCGAATTCAAATGTCCGACGTTCAGAAATTGATCGGTATTTCCAACGATATAAATAAAAAGGTTAAGACACAGCAGCATCAGCAAAAACCATACTATTTGATCATCGATGAAATCAACCGAGGTAACATCTCTAAAATCTTTGGCGAACTGATAACATTGATTGAAAAGGACAAAAGGCAAACGGTCAGCACGATCTTGCCCTATTCCAAAAAGCCTTTCTCGTTGCCTAGGAACCTGTATATTATCGGTACGATGAATACTTCCGATCGATCGATCGCGATGCTGGATACCGCGCTAAGAAGACGGTTCGTATTCGCGGAAATGGAACCAGATTATGCGGTTTTCGAACAAAATACAGCAAAAGTGGGCTCGGTGGAACTTGCAAGTCTTTTGCGCAGCCTTAACGAAAAAATATCGGAGAAGCTGGATCGAGACCATCGGATCGGCCACGCCTATTTGATGGATGTTTTAACGATCGATGATCTTTTTAAGAGCTGGTATTATAAAATTTTGCCATTAATCGCTGAATACTTCTACAACGATGTCGCTGCTATTCAGTCGGTTGTTGGAACCAAGTTCTTCGAGAAATCCGGAAGCATGCGGTTCTTAAGCACGCAGCCTTCCGATAAAGATACGGTTTCCGACTTCGAGAAGGCCTTGTTGACCCTCTATAAAGGAATAGAAGACTGATGCCGAAACTCATCACCGTCTTTGAAGACAGGTATTCGTTGGAACCAATCTCGAATGAACATAGGATGGAATTATCTTCGTTGGAGTCCATTTGGGGAAGGCAAAATATTAGCTTCAGTGTAGATAACCGAGTGCTGCTAAGGAAGTATGTTGGATTTATCGCCACTCCTTCCTTGCAGCTACAGATTCTGCCCAAACTTTATGAAGATGCGGCATCCGCTGAAGACTTCGAAGAGGAAAAACGTTCGTCCGTTCGGATGCTGTTCCGTTTGCTGGCATCTAGCGGGTTCCTTTCAGTCAAAGATATTCCGGAACCTCAACTTATAGCGGCTATGAACGGAGATTTGCTGGAGATTTTCATTCACATTTTCATTAAGAGGTTCTTGGAACTCTTTCAGAAGCAAATTCATCGTCAATATGAAGATTTTGAGGGCAACCTGGCCTTCATTAGAGGAAGGATCCTTTTTCAGCGGCAGTTGCTCAGGAATGGGGGATTTAAGCATAAGCATTATGTTAGTTATCAGGAATTCACGGAAGACAATCTGCTTAACCAAATCATTAAAGCCACAATGATTTCACTTAGAACATTGACGAAAAACGAGGAAAACAAAACTAGTTTGAGCCATGCGCTTTTGCTTTTAGAGGATATTTGTCCCATCCGGCTTACCGAATCGATGTTCCAAAGAGTACGATTCAATCGGTTAAACGAAGACTATCGGCCGGTGTTTGAACTCGCTAAGATGTTTTACCTTAACCGTCAACCTGGGGTCCATGCGGGCGACGAGCGTACCTTTACCTTTTTGATCCCATTGAATCAATTATTTGAGTTCTCGTTATATCAATGGTTGGATAAGGGGTTATCTTCGGATGATTGGGTGGTCCGTTATCAGACGCCACAACGTTACTTGGATGCTGAAAAAGAGGTTTTTCTGCTCAGACCCGATATTACAATCGCATGCAGCCGAGCAGGATCAGACACGCCAATCGAAATGATTGTAGATGCGAAATATAAAAATCCCATTTCTGAAGAGAATACTCGACTTTCGGAGTCGGATGTTTACCAAATGTTGGCCTATGCAGTCCGTTATCAATGCAATCGGTTGTTTCTGGTATACCCAGTTTTCCGTGCGAATAAATATTTCCAGAATCCGCTAGCAACCTATTTGATACATAACGGAAATCAGGAGATCCGGATATCAGCTCTTCATATTGACATTGCTTCCGAAGACCTGGATCAAATACAAAAAGAGTTCATAAAGTTAATATGCCATTTTTTTGAGAGTTAAGAAGGGAGCATGAAATGAAAGTTCCGGAAGAGGCTAGTCCTTATGAGATACGAGAACTAGCCGAGCAACAGTGACCTTTGCTATTATTGATTTCAAAGCACATCCACTATATAATAAATTTGTTCCTTCTATCGCTTCTGTTCCCAACGGAAGCCTAATGAGTGGCCATCCTCTGGCCCAAATCATGTCCTCGCGGGACAGTTGATTGATACCATTTCCTCGAGCCAGGTGCTTTCGGTATCCAATTCCCTTTATGGTGATTAATTACAACACGGGAGTAGTCTGTCCTTGTGTACTATAATTGTTCAAATAATGAACCCGAATGAAGCATTTTTTCTTTGCTTTCTTCGGGTTCTTTTTGTTGTTATTGAAGAAGATCGGAACACGCGTCATTCAGCAGCTTCGCAGCGTCAACTGGAGGAACATATCGCAAAGTTGTTGATAACTGCTTATGGCGTAGTTGTCGTTTTATAGCGATAATGTCAATCCCACTGCTCTGCATCAAGTATGCCGTTGTATGTCGAAAACTATGGGCAGTGACTGTCTTTTGTATGCCGGCCTCTAGGCAAAGATTCTTGATGATTCGGTTTAATGCTGCTTTTGTTAGTGGTCGATTGTTTTCAAAGAAAACCTCGGAATGTCCGGAATTCCGCCATTCTTCTACAACCGGATGATGCAAATAACGCTCCAACTCAACAACGAGGGAATCGGGCATATAAACGACTTCGGAGGAGGTTTTCTGCCCTTTGTTCACCAGAATAACCTTGCGCTCAAAATCAATCTGTTCGTACGATAGCTGTATAATCTCCCTGTTTCGAAGAGCGGTCGTTGACATTAGCAATATGAGGATGTAGAACTTCCGGACAAATGGATCGGCTTTAAGCGCTGCTTGAAATAATCGTTGACATTCACCAATGGAGAGGGAACGATCTATTATTCGGCGTTCATAATACGGATTCGGATAGTTTTTCATGGGGTTATTTTTAATCATCCCAAGACCGTGGAGTAACGTGAAGAAGTGTTTCAGGTAAACAATGTTATTGAAAATGGTATTCTTTGATGCCTGAAAATTTTGCTTCAGGAACTGAATATAACCATCAATGCAATCAGCATCAATAGGTCGATAGGTCTCAGATTCCGTGTCGTAGTAAAATTTGTCGAAATCCAATTCTCCCTCAAAGTCTAAGCTCAGATATTGTTCAAACTTCATGAACTGGCGGCTATATGTGTAAATTGCTGAATCCTTGAGGTGAGTATGCTTCTTCCAGTTGGCATAGTATGTGGAATCCAATAATAAACGGTTCATTTGTTCTCCAGCCTTTCTCTTATTTTCTGAACAACCTCTTGAGCGAATGGGTGTTTGTTTATGGCGTCTCGCAGTTGATCGTCGAAAAGTCTCAAGTACTTCATCGTACTGTCGAGCGATTCATGACCGAGAAGCTTTGCAAGAGTATAGATATCGATTCCCGCTTCAAGGCCTTGAACGGCAAAAGAATGACGAAAAGAGTGAGGACCTAAACGATCTTTGTCTTCCTCTTTTATCGACCGAGACTCGCGAATAATACGTTTCATAAATTGCTGAATGGCTCTAGATGTAATGGGTTTATCCCCGGCAGTGCTTGAGAAGATATAGAGCCTCTGATAATCGGAATCTGGCATCACCTCGCGAGCGCGACTGTATTTTTTCTCTATAAAATCTGTGAGCATCATTAGGGCGAGCTCGTTGATTTTTCGGACTTTCTTGGTATTCTCAGCCCCTTTGGGTGTTACCTTGATTGTTTGAGTATCAGGAGTGATATCACCGATCCTTAGATGGCAGAGCTCGTTTATGCGAATTCCACTCCCAAGGAAAGTCCAGATAATTGCAGTGTAAAGGCTATCGTGGTTACGAGCTTGAGCGATCTGCAAGATTTCCGCGATCTGCACTTTAGTAAAGGCTTTTGGTGCGTCATCGTTTGTAATGCCCCCCTTTGTCAAGACACTTTGAGAACGAAAATAAGTTATGTCCTCCCATCTTTTTGAATGGTGGTACAGTTCCGAAGGCCGCTTGACATGGAGCCTCTGCGGGCATGACTGCTCGCGATCGGGCGATGGCTAGTAAGCTAGCATCGCGAGGCTAACTAGCCTATCATGCCCGCCCCTCCATGTAAAGCTGCCTATGCTACCGATGTTACATGCTCGTAGTAAATCCTGTCTGGTGTTGCATAGTCCAAAGATTGATGAGGACGGTCCGTATTGTAGAACGTGACGTACCGTTTGATGCCTTTCCGTAATTCTCGTGGATTTTCAAATTCATTCAGATAGATACATTCATACTTTAAAGCTCGAAAGAATCGTTCTGTACGACTATTGTCCGTCGCACGTCCCTTGCCATCCATCGATACCTGGATTTCATGTTCTGCCAACAGATTGAGATAATCTGCATTCGTAAAATGGCTGCCTTGATCACTGTTGATGATTTCTGGCTTACAGCGACGAAATGCTCGTTTCAGACAGGTCATGACAAACCCTTTCTCTAGCGTGCTCGACAACTCGTAATCAACCACCTTGCGACTGAACCAGTCTATGATGGTGAACAGGTACATAAATCCTTTCCCCATGCGAAGGTATGTGATATCTACTCCCCAAACGTGATTGGGGCGATGGATGTCCAGTCCCCGTAACAAGTAAGGGCGAACGTACTTTGCATGCAGTCGCTTGCTCAAATTGGGCTGTGGATGGATTCCGTGAATCCCCATGAGTCTCATCAGACGCCGTACACGTTTGCGATTGACGTTGAAACCCATTTCCCGCAGTTTGACGGTGATCCGCCTGTACCCGAAGAAGGGCTTGTCGGTGTAGATGGCATCAATCACGTGCATGATTTGAATGTTTTCAGCGCTCTCCTCCGTTCCTGCGGGCTTGCGGTACACACTTGTACGATTAACACCTAACAAAGAAGCTTGGCGCTTAATGTTAATTGTGGGATGATCGCGCTCAATCATGGCTTGGCGCTCTTTGACGGATTTATTTAAGGCCAGATTTTTTTTTGAGCCAGTCGATCTCCACGGTTAGTTGACCGACCAGCTTTTCCAGATGTTCTTGTTTGCTCTCGTACTCCTTTCTCAGTTTGTCCGCTTCACTGGTTCCCTTCTCGAACACCATCGAGGCTCGCTCAAGAAACTCGGCTTTCCACCGGCTGATCATCACCGGATTCAGCTCATATTTGGCGGCAATTTGATTCACGGTCTGCTCTTCCTGAAGAACCTCAAGCACGACCTTCGTTTTAAATTCTGGGGTATATCGGTTCCGTTTTTCCATGGCTTCATTATAACTTATTTATCACGCTCCCGTGTCTCAGCCTATGGGAGCATTGTAGTTTGACCATCGAACGCGTAGTATAGTCTTCAAGTCCCCGAGATCCTGATGACCAAAGAATATTTTGTATGTGGTCTTTATGAAGGTTCGAAGAAAGGAAGACTTCTTGGCTTTTGTATTAGGATCCTCATTAAGCTTAATATAGTCGGACAAGAATTCGCCGTTTGATACCTTTTCAAACTGCGGATCGTTGCCAAACTTTTCCTTCACATGTTGCTGGAAAAGTTTCATCTCTGACCGATACGTTGTTTGCGTGGTCCGGCTAAGTCCAGAAAACTTGCTGCTTTGATAGAAAGCATCAACGGCTTCGAGAAATGAAACGTTCCGCACTGCCGGGGGCATATTAGGTTTTGGCTGTGTCTGGACAGGCAAGGTTTCCATAACTTGCCGCATTTTCTCTGGACCATAAAGACATAACAGCTGATTCAGTTGTTCTTTAAGTTCGGTATACTTTGTATCGTTGATTACTTTAGGCATGGGAACCTCCTCAGTAATTGATTTTGTTTACAGCACTTGTTAATTGATTGGGGCTCCGGTGGACGTATCGTGCAGTATTTTCTGGCCGATCATGCCTTGCCAAGTACATAAGCAATTGTGACGGGCAATCTGTACGTTCCGACAACCTGCTGATGAAAGTGTGCCTCAGTAAATGGGGCCCCCCTGGATATTTCCATCCCGAGACAAAAGAATAAAGTTTGTACTGTGCCCTTAATTTGCGAATAGTTGATTGGCTGTTGTTTCCAAACTGATGGACATCTTGACCTTTGTTGACAACAAGCTTTTGAAAGTAATTCTGTAGCGGATCAGGTAAGGGTAGAATGGCCGATTTCTCGTTTTTTCCGAAGACAGAGATGGTTCTATTCTCGACATTGATATCCTGATAGCGAATGTTAGCAACTTCATGAATTCGCAAACCGAGACAAAGCATCAACCCAAAGGCTGCCAGTTCCAATGTGGGATGATCAGAATAGAGTTGGATATTATGAAAAAAACACTGGAGTTTAGCATCTGTTGGTAACTCGCGATAATAGTATCTCTCGTACGGGATTCCTGTAACATCCATTGTTATGTCTTTAGCAAGCCAGCCCAATTTATAGAGGTTAGCCAGAAGAAATCGGATATCGTAAAAACAATTGCTAACCGTTTGCTTGGTATATATCCCTTTATTTTCCAAACGGAGTAAATATTGCTTGAATTCGAGTAAATGCTCCTCAGTAACTAATGACAATGGTAATTCGTCGCATGAAGTGCTCTGGAACTGAACGTATGTTTTATTCAACCAGTTTAAAAATAGGGCGTAACTGATTTTATATTTACCGTTAACGCTTTTTTCCTTGACTCCTGAACGGTGTAAATCTTTAATATGCGCAGTGATAGCGGGATGATTTATATCTTGAGTCCTCTTTTTTGTAGAAATACCGTTTGTTGATTTCTTTAATTCGAACCCATTAGAGATTAATTTGCGAGCTATTGCTAGAATCATGTCACGTTGAACGAAATTGTAGGAAGAATGCTCAATGAAATTAATAAGTGCATCTTTATTTGCCAATTCTTTGTTTTGAATGGATCTAGCATCAAGCCCATAACGGGTTTTAAAAAAATCAATGATCTCTAGTGCGTATTCCATCAAAGAAAAGTAGCTGGTGGATTTGATCGACTTTTTATTATCAAGGTAATCCAGTAGCACGGGGGCAAAGATTTTGCCTTGAATCTGGGTTGAAAAGATCCATTCATTTAATGCAAGAGAACCACTTTCTGGTGAACATATCTCGACGTCCTCTTCAGGCCAACGAAATGCATACATTGTATTCAAGAACAACAGCACCTTCTCCCAACTTAAGCTCTTGATATCATGATTGCCATTTGGGGCGGTTTGTAAACATTCTTGCGAAGTAGAGTTCTCATAAGAAGCATTCTCTGAAGTAGTTTTCGCATTTTGCTTCCAATGACATGAATTCATGAATCCCAAAATATCGATATCTCTAATATTCTGAACGTTATCCATCTACATCTCTCCCTCAGATTCTGTTTCATCGACCGTTCAGACCGCAGTTTTTGCTTAGAAAGGAGGTGGGGCCCGATGGTCCACATCATTGATGTAAAGGTATCATTTGCTTTGACTTCTGTCCCGGTTGCTCCACATTTGGAGCAAAAACACGTTGATTTTCGGGTTGTGCAAGGATTTTGGTCGAAAGAAACAAGAATCTGCTCCATTTGTGGAGAGTTGATGATGGATGCATTGATACGGGATTAAGATGATGGAGTGTAAAGCTTAGTTGAAGGACGATCTTCTTCAACTAGCTTTTAAATTCATCCATGATGAAATAGACGAAATCACTTATATCAGCAGGCACGATCGAGACTGGTATGAGGTGAAAGAACTGGCAGCTACCGACCCAATAACTTTCGGTATTCTGCTACGGAAACTTTCCTTGCCTAATCGTCGAAAAGCATTGATACAGGCATTTGATTTAAGGACATCGGAGTTAAGAACACTCTTGCTGGGGGATTTTTCGGAATCTTCTTCAACTATTTCTGACCTATATCATCCAGTGAAATATAGAAGAAGATTCAGCAATGAACTGCTGGCCCAATTTGGCATCATCCACCGTGTTCCTTTTGAATTTGCTTATAAGGATGGGCTTGTTATGGAGCGATGGGATTTTAAAAATTTTGATTTTAGCGGGACAGTTTTAACTTGTATGGAAGACATAGTTCCGTTATTGAGACTGTCTAAGGATCGTAACAGAGATGTAAATGGATATGTTCTGCAGCCTGATACGGATAAAGAATGTTATGTCCGATTAGAATCACGAGCGGATGTGATCGTCGTAGATCTTTATAATGGTGATTTATTGAGTTTGGACCAACTCATGTCCGCCCTAAAATCGACGTCCTTTACATGGTCTGGATTCATTACCCAATCCGTTGTGCCCGGGTACCGGTACTGGACATTCATTGGAGCGGAAAATGAATCAGCTATTGCCCGGGTCTTGGAATCGGAGTTCAAGTATATCCAAAACGACATGCGATTGTGATAGGACAATCAGCATATGGAATAAGGTGTATTGAGGTGAAAAGTATGGAGCGAATGCCGACAATCAAAATCGTATATGTGCCTCATACTTTATGCAGTGATACAGCACAAATCTCAAACACCTTATCCGCTGCAGAAGCCAAAAATGCCGTTATAGATTACATCTTAAAGCGTTTGATCTTGAAACCGACTGAATAAGCCGGTTTTTTTGTTTCTCCCTTTGTCCATACTGGGAAGTATTAGCAGTAAGAAAGGAGAGTGGTGATACTCCATGTATACGGCCATATATCCACGGGTCTCTACAGGGATGCAAGCATCAGAGGGCACCAGCCTGGATGCGCAAGTAGAATTATGTATTCGGAAAGCCAAGGATTTGGGAATCCCGAAAGCCAATCTGAAAATTTATCGCGAAGAGGGTTTTACGGGTGAGGACATCGACCGTCCGGCGATGAATGAATTGAGACAAGACGTCGCACAGGGAAAGATCGCTCGATTGATTGTTACCCATCCCGATCGATTGACAAGGGACTTAACCGATAAATTAATCCTCTGCCGAGAGCTGGAGCGGAACCAGGTTGAATTGGTGTTCGTGGACACGGAATATCGGAATACGCCGGAAGGGCAGCTGTTTTTCAATCTCATGAGCTCGATTGCTCAATATGAGCTGTCCTTAATCAAGAAGCGGACGGTACGTGGAAGACTTAAAGCGGTGGAAAAAGATAAGAAGATCATGCCCATGCGTGTGGCTCCCTATGGATATGACCTTCATGAAAATACTTTGATTATCAATGAGCAGGAAGCCGAATTTGTCCGGAAGATATACCACTGGTATGTTCATGAGAACTATACGCTTCGTGAAATCGGGGATCGACTCTATTCCTTAGGGGCGGTACCCAAACGGGGGGAAAGCAGGAACTGGAGCGCCAGTTCTATTCGAAGGGTCCTTACTTCAGAGGTATACATCGGCAAATTCTATTACAATCGTAGAGAAACCCGGAAGATTCGCGGGGAGAAAACCAAGAACGGTACACCGAAAAAAACATATTCCTTTCGCGAGGAGAAGGATTGGATCGAGGTTACCGTGCCAAGTATCATTGACCCGAATCTGTTCGAATTAGCCCAGGTGCAGAAAGAGAAAAACATGAAACGGTCAGGGAATGTAAAATATGAGTATTTGTTAAAATCCATGATCCGGTGTGGGCATTGCGGCAGAATGTGGCAAGCAACTACTTATACAGGCCGAGTAAATAAAGAAACGGGAGAAAAGATCCGTTATACCTGCTACAGGTGTCCGAACCTATTCCCGAAGAAGTACGGTGAAGGAGTTGAGAAGTGCCCGACTCAAACGTTACGCGCCGATATGCTGGACCATTACGTCTGGAAGCTGATCTTGGAGACATTGTCGGATCCCGATGATTATATGGAAAGACTGCAAAGCAAATCGAATGAGATTAACCTGGAACTTCAATCCGCCGCGGACCACATCAAACGTCAACTGGAGCAGAAGGAGAAGGAAAAGGAAAAAATCAAAATCATGTTCAAGCGGGAGGTCATCGATGAGCAGGAGATGCTCACAGAAATGCAAAAAATCAATGCCGGACTGAGGACGCTGGAGCAGGAGCTTGCGGGGTACGAAAAGCAGCTGTCTGAACAAGCGGAGAAGGAAATATCGGCCAATCGGATTGCCGAGGTCTCCAAGGCTGTCCGAAACTTTATCGAGAGCGCCGGTGGTGAGCTTACCCTTGAGGAAAAGCGCCATATTGTAGAGATGTTGGTTGATGAAATCATTATCCGATACGACGGGAACGAAGTACAGATTACTGCAGTCGGAGCACTAGATGAGTTAAAACGCCAACAATTTATTCAGCATGAAGTCGACATCGTTTCATGTTCACAACCTCAAGAAATTCGAAAACACCGGCGAAGACAGTGAAGATCTGATCTCCATCGGCACGATCGGACTCATCAAGGCGATCGAGAGCTACCAGGTGGAGAAGGGAACCAAGCTTGCTACGTATGCGGCGCGTTGTATTGAAAATGAAATCCTGATGCACCTTCGCAGTTTGAAGAAGACCAAAAAGGACGTTTCCCTGCACGATCCCATCGGCACGGACAAGGAAGGCAATGAGATCACGCTCATCGATGTGCTCGGTACGGAGACGGACGCAGTGGTGGATGCTGTCCAGCTCAAGCTGGAATCGAACAAGATTTATCAGCACATCCACATCCTCGACGATCGGGAAAAAGAGGTTATCATTGGCAGGTTTGGACTCGATCAGGACAAAGAAAAAACGCAGCGCGAAATTGCCCGCGAGCTTGGCATTTCCCGTTCGTACGTCTCCCGCATCGAGAAGCGGGCACTGATGAAGCTGTTCAATGAGTTTTACCGGACGAAACAGACACAGGGGAGATAAACAGATAGAAACCGCTGGCGGTTTTCGGCTAGTGGTTTTATCCCCATATGTACGAAACGCAGCGAAATGTCCTGTATCCGGCAACGTTGTGCCGAAGTGAGGCAAACGCTCGCCACTATACGAAAAGAGCGTTAGGAGTGCCTTCGGGTACTCCTTTTGTTTGATGCGAGGTATAGAACGGTTCTTATTTATTTATCTTCTTTCGTGATTGCACATTTCGTCAGTCTGTGCATCAATAATGAAGGTGTAATGCCAAGAGCTTTTGCGAATATGCAATAGTTGTTCCAGTAATCGTAATTTTACATCGAAAAACAGGTTATATATCTGTGTATGTGAGTCTCTCCCTGATTACTTTCCATTCCAAATTTTCGTACACTAAAACATATTCATAGTGGTTTACGCGCAAGTTCCCTTCACTTGTCGTGACTTTTTTATTAACATCCACATGATATTTCCCTTCAGCAAATTGGATATTGGTATGATTTTTAGCGCCTGCCATTTCCAACTCGTTTGATGCTTTGTTGTGTTCACTGATGAATTCTTTAACGGTAAGCAGTGCCCCCATATTACCAGGCAGGTCTTTGAATTGAAAAAAAACAGTTAACACGATCATAGCCAGAACAGTCCCAATGATCCAATTTCTAGTCTTTTTTATAATAATCACCACATTTTTCTAGTTCTATGAAAATGAAATGGTGCATGATGAACTTCAGATACCATAATATAATACGTTTTCAATAAATTAGAAGTTACGATGGGCACTATTTTTTCATTTTTTTCTGCAAGCTTTTTCAAATCCAACTCAATCATACTCAGTCAACTGTTCAAATGTAACACCAGCCCTCAGTTGTCCCAGCCGCTAGGATCGCCATTTTATACAGATCAAGCCGGATCACTTCGTCATTCGGATGGCGGTTGATAAGTCTGGATAAACTCTTTGCCAGCTTGTATGCTGGATGATTGTTCACGACCGTGTGGATTGGCCCTGATCTACAATACGGTATCCATAATGGTAATACCCATAACCTGTTTTGGAAGCAAGAATAATGGAGGGGGCAAACTATGCCTCCCTCCATTACTGACCGCCATATTCGTTACAATGTTTTGCTCGCAGAAGCGCTTACGATCTGTCTGGTAGAAACGTTCAGCCGATTCCACAGGTTGGCCGTGGCGATCCCGGCGATCAAGGTCGCCAGTGCCTGCCCGTCGAAATGGCGTGCAGCGTCATGGAAGATTTCATCCGGCACTGGATCTACCCGGTCGTTGATTCGGGTAACCGCTTCGCTGAGAGCAAGGGCAGCACGCTCGCTATCGTGGAAGTATGGCGCTTCACGCCATGCCGATACAGCAAGTAGGCGCTCATTGTCCGGGTTTCATCCGTCAGTTTTATAGAAGCTTTATAGGCAAGCTGTGGCTCCTTCCCTTTTGCTGGCTCCGCAACTACTGTTGCCCATCTCACTATGAAGTTCTTGCTCCTCCCCCTACCTCACACGCGATTGCCACCCTTCAAAACGGCTCATGTGCACCGAGTCCAAATCCCTGACAAAAAATGACTTGCCATCAGCCGCCCATCCCAAAAATTGGATGTTGTCGATGGTGTCCAAATAGGAGCTGCCGTCGAGCGGGTATGTAAACGTTTGATTCGCCGTCTTTACGACAAGCTGCTCGATGGCATCCTGGGCATTGGAGGTGAAGAGAAATTTTTCTGCGACGTAGTTATGACCGGTCGGGGACCAGAAAACTTTGGTCAAGTCGCGGTCCATAGACACGGGATGAGGGTTATCGGCGGTCGGCACGCTTTTGCCTGTTTGCAGGTCGGTTATAAAGCCGTGCCATTCTTTGACGTCAAAGCGCAGCTTCATATCGTTCGAATACGAAGGAAAGCTTTTGAACGAATGCGTGTACTTGAGCCCTGTCGGCAAATCAAGCTCTTTAATTGTGCCGTTTGCCTTGTACAGTACTTTTTTGGATGTGGGTATCCAGTAGAGCAGCTTTACCGCCTGTGTGCTGCTTTCTTCTTCAGCCGGGAGCGAAAATTGGTCGTTGACCTTCATTTTCAGCGTGTTCATGTCTTGCAGGTAAAGCTTGTGGCGCTTTTGCAAATTTGGTTCTTTCCGATCCGACTGGATAAAGGTGAGGTAGTGGCCGTCCGGCGCAAGCGCATAATCGAGAATCGGTGTGTCGGCGGTCCCTTTTACGAGCAACGTTTTTTGGTTCGTGAGCGGGTTGTAGCGGTACAAGCTGGCTTGGTCCATAAGGAGAAGCTCGTCCTTGCTCTGTGCCCACTTGGCGAAACCGCTCAGTTGGCGCAGTTGCTTCGTTTTGCTGTCATACAAATAGGGGATGGTCGGTTCCCCTGCTTTGAACCCTTGCTTCTCCGCATACACAAACCGTCCGCTCGGCGAAATGCTCGCGCGGTGCACGGCGGGAACCTGCGCGATGAGCGTTTGCTTTTTTCCATCCAGGCTGATCCGGTATATTTTCGAAGGTTGGGCGGCAGCGTTCGTTGTGGTCGAAGTGGTGCTCGCTGCGCTTGTTCCGGGCGAGGCTAACGGAGAGCATACGGATGCGGCAAGGAGCACTGCTGCCAAGGCTAGTTGTTTCGTTTTTTTCATCAGGCTTCATCCTTTCTCTGACTGATTAGACGTGCAAAAAGCGGGAAAGTTACCAAAACAGCAAAAAAGACTCCCTGTTGGCAGTCTTTTTGCTTAGCTTGTGCAGGAGGCGCGGTCAGCGGACCGTGCCATCGGTCGAAACCGGGATGCTGGCTTGCTTTTTCCAGCAGGACAGGACGAGATAGCCGAATGCGATGCCGCAAATGCTGGAAAGCTTGCTTCCATAATAAAAAAACGACATGGCAGGAAGGTATTCCGCTGCGGGAGAATAGTAAAGGAGAAAAAGGATACTGCCCATAAGCGCGGGAATGCCGAACGCAATGAATTTGATCCAGTCAAATGACCAGCTTTCTTTTGCCGCACATGTTTGAACAAAAGCAGGCAGCCCAAACAACAAGCCGATGGAGACGGGATAGAGAGTGCTGTACAAGATCGCGGGAAAATGCTCAAACGTCGCTTTTGCTTCCGCCATGAAAACTTGTTCGTAATACAAAACAAGATCCAAGACGAATGCGGCAAAGATCACATATCCTACATAAAGGGCAAAGAGCTTGAATTTTTTCATGCGCGTTTCCTCCTGGTCTTTATCCGAACCGTTTCGCGAACGGCCTATTCCAACCAAAATTCTTTCCCCTCCCGTTCGAGCAGTTTCATAAACCATTCGGTAAAACTCATGTGCAAGTCCAGCGGGTTTTCCGGGTCCATCGCACTGATCCACGTCAAGTAGCCATTTTCCGCTCCGGCTTGCTCCTGGTTTACACAAAGGGCGCCAATGGAGTGACTGCTCCAGATGATCGGGTAATACGGATCGTCAATGCTGTATCCTTTCCAATAGTCAATCACTTCCGACAGGCTCAAAATGTCATAGCCGCCGCCGTAGTCGCTGTGCTGGAACAGGACGGCTTTGCTGTATTGACTAATAAAAGAGCGGTAATCATCAGGGAGCCAAAATTTGTAGCGGGCAACGAACTGGTCCAACGCTGCCGAAGATTTTTACCACTCGCTTCGCTTCGTCGTAAACAAGTTCTCCGGCGAGCGAATCAATGAGCGTTTGGAAATCGGTATTCATGTCGGGTTCCTCCGAACAACATTTGAAATGGAAGGGCAGTGGTGTATGTATGGAATTTCTGATTGTGATTGGTTCAAAAGTGCTGACATTTCACTTCCTGTCCATTGTGCTCAGCGGGGTGTTGCGCTTTGTATGGCCAAAGCTTCATCTGCTCATGATTTTGGGCGCCAATGCGATCGCGGGATTTTTGTTTTTGCAAAAGCTAGAGCTGACCTGGTCCGTTGTATTTTTGGGCATCAATTTGCTTACAGCACTCGGCGGAATCGGGATTGCGAGTTTGCTGAGAAAATTGATTCGCGATCTGCACGAGGAAGGCGGGACCGGACATACGCGATGACGGGTGGCTTTGTCTACTGCTTCTGGTTCAAGTCATGCCTGTGGCGCACTCAAGGCGTTAGGATGATAAACAAGCTTTTTAGGTCGAAGGACTGGCCAAAACGGCATAAAGCTGCCCTTTCATCCTATTCTGTATTCGCTCCCGTTTTTCCTTGTTTTTTAGCAATATTTCCCTTTTGTTCCGTTCACATGAAAAAAGTCCCCGAACAAGGCCAACGGGTTGCCTTTGTTGCCAATAGAGCGAGTGAAAAGAAGCAGGCATCGCGCACAGATGCCTGCTTTTCGCTGGGCAAAAGCAAGCCAGTCCTCTTCCCGTTCGGCAAGCTCGCGAGGATAGTTTTTTGCTTACTCCTTCCAGTAAATAAACAGCTTTTGGAAGAGAAAGGGACATCGCCTGCCAAGGAAAACCCGTCCTAATCCCCGACAGGCAAAAGCGCATCGGGACGGCTGTTTTCTTCACGAATCTTTCATGCATTTTTATCCAAAATTAAATATTGACTTAAAATAAAAGTGCATGATAAAATAAAAATTTTTAAATTCGATAACTGTGTTATAATGAATTAGATCGCATTGTAGGAGGTGGACGTATGTTTCATGTAGGTGACAAGATTTTTTACCCGATGCACGGGGCAGGCGTAGTCGAGGCAGTGGAAGAAAAAGAATTCCTGGGTGAAAAGCAGCTCTATTATGTGCTCAACATGCTGCAAAAAGAGTTGAATATCATGGTCCCTGTTGAAAAAATGTCCGCACTGGGCATTCGCATGGTCGTAGAGGCTGGCATTTTGGATGAAGTGTTGGCGATCATGCAGGCAGAGAGCCCTGACTCCACGTTGAATGCGGCACAGAGATACAAGCAGAATACAGAAAAAATGAAGAGCGGCGATATTTATGAGCAGGCGGAAGTGATCCGTGATTTGTGGCGGATCAGCCAGGGCAGAATATTGGGCACGAGTGACAAGTTGATGCTAGACAATGCCCAGCAGATGATGGTCAGTGAAATTGCTCTCGTAAAAAATGTGGACATCGAGCGGGCTACGCAATTGCTGCGTCATGCGCTGTCTGAAGAACCGCTGGCCCAGCCAGGGGCAGCGGTATCAAAAGTGCATGCGGGGTAAACGGAAAAAGGCAGCAAAGGGTGTGATTGCTTCGGCAGTCGCCCCCTTTTTTTCGTTACCCGTTGGCAACGAGCCTTTTGCTAAAAAGCGCGGCCAGGCCAGCTTATCTGCTTTTGCAAACTGGCCTGGCTGCTCACGGACTAGGGCGAACGGACCAGGCTGTACTCCAGGCGGCTGGCAAACGGGCGATAGCCGGCACGTAAAAAGGCATGGGCCATCGGCTTGTTTTGCTGGTCGGTGTCAGCGCGGATATACGTCTGTCCTGCCGCAAGCAAAAGCTCGGTTGCCCGGCGCAGCAGCGGATGAATATAGCCGTTTCCGCGTTGTTCAGGCAGGACGCCGATGTACCCGATGGTGGCATACGTCGGGCTGACCGTAGGCATGAGTAACCCGATGAGCTTGGCGTCTCGGGTATAAGCGAGTTGCCACCATTTGGGCTGATGGGCCATCCGCTGCAAATCGCGAAACATTTCCTCGGCCTGAGCCGCGGCTCCTTTTGCCTGGCGCTCTTGGACGATGTACTGGTCGAAGGTGAAGCGGGAGACGCGCTCGATCGCATCGACGAACGCCGCTTCCCCTACCTCTGGCATGGTGCGGTACACGATTTCGTGTTCGCTGTTTTTGCTGTGACCGAGAGCAGTCTGCGCGCGGTCGGGCGGCGCATGCCAATCAAAACGGTCCGTCATCCGGCTGAGCTGAAAGCCGGCCGCTTCCAGCACGGCCTGTCGCTTGGCGGGATGGGTTTGCCACTGCGGCGTCATCGGGGGAGTGTCCACTACATGCCCGATCGTGCCGTCCAACTGCGTGCCCATCAGCAAGCACGCCTCGCGAAACAGAGCAAGCCCAAGCCGGGCGCAGTCAGCCGCTTCCCACGGCACATCCCATAATACGACGTCTGTCGCCACTTCGCTTCCAGGCAGCGTCCAGAAGGCGAGTCTTCCCAGCCACGCCCCGTCTTTCTCCAGGACAAAGCACCATTCGCGGCGCATGGCTCCTTTTGCCAGCATCGCTTCCAAATAGGTAGCGACATCGTGAACAACCTGCCCGGACTGGCGGCCGAACGCAGCAAACGCTGTCACCTCATCGGCGGTAATCGCGCGAACATGCAGCAAAGCAATCTCTCCCTTTTGTATCGGATTCAACAGCGAACAGCCCAGGTGAAAAATTTTCATAGGAATGCCGGATAAAACAACTTTCTGTAACTATCAAAATTAATATTGGTAGTTACTTGATGATTTTACCAAAATGTTTCGATAACTGTCAAATTGCATGCGGCAACGGCTGGGCAGCCACAAGCTTGTCCACAACGGCGGCGCAAGCCTTGGCAAAGAATGAAGAAAAAGAAGGAAGGGAGCCAGGCTTTTGGCCCCCTTTTACTCGATCAAAATACTTGGCTTACGGCCGATGATTTGAATCGCGCGGTTCCACAGGAGCCGCAGCTTTTTTCGTTGCAGCAGGGGAAGGTGCGGATCGGGATGCTTCAAGTACGAGCGGATGGGAATGACCCGAAAACGGACGCGGCCTCCTTGCAGGAAGCGCTGGCAGTAGGTCGGGATGACGGAGATTTGTCCGATGGCGACCTGCCCGTGGGCATCCTTTTCCACAGAAAAGCGCAGAATGGCCCCAATCTGTGACTGATCGAAGTGCAGCATTTTCTCGGAAGTGAAATTGCCGAGCGAGTAGGCGACGAGTGTGCGCTTTTTTCTGCCACCCGCAAGTGAGATCGCCGGGGTGACGACGGGTTGCAGGACGTGCGGATGCGCGCCGAGGATGACGTCGGCGCCGTGGTCGAGGAGACTTTGCACGAGCAGGCGCTGGTTCGCTGTCGGGGTGTAGCGGAATTCCACGCCAAAATGCAGCGCAACGATCACGAGGTCGACGAGCGGGCGGATGGCGGCGATGTCCTGCAAAATGGCGTCGCGGCGGATGAGATTGGCGAGCCATGGCATGTGGGCGGGAATGACCTGTTTGTTCGTTCCGTACGTGTAAGCGAGCAGCGCGATGCGGATGCCGTTCACTTCCCGGACAAAGGGAATGCTCGCCTCCTGCGGGGAGCGGTACGTGCCTGTGTGCGCAAGCTTGTAGCGATCCAGGACGTCCAGTGTGCGGCAAAGTCCGTTTGGCCCTCCGTCCAGACAGTGGTTGTTCACGGTCGTCACGACGTCAAAGCCGACTTGCTTCAGGTCGCGCGCCAGCTCGTCGGGACAGTTGAACCGAGGATAGCCAGTTCGTGCCGAGCCGATCTGGTAGGGCTGGCCTTTGCCGGAAAACGTTGTCTCCAGATTGCCGATCGTCAAGTCAGCGCCTGACAGGATGGGGGCGACCGGAACGAACATATCCGCAAAGGAATACTGATCCACAGAAGCCAGCTTGGCGCAAGCCACCTGCTCCTTCCACATGAGGATATCGCCTACAGCGGCGATGGTGACCTTCTTTTTCATTGGCTTCACCTCTCCACTCTACTCTATTCCAAAAGTCGTCCGTCCGTTTTGGATAGAAGCGGAACGTTTTCATAGATAGCGGTCTATACAGGCTGTTTCCCTCGGACATACAATACGAAAGCGGATTGGGAGAGGGGGGAATGTCAGTGAAAAAGAAAGGGAAAAAGACAAAAACAGGGCCGTCAAAGACGGTGATTCTGAACAAGCCGGTGATCGCGGTGACGGGAAGCGCCGGAAAAACGACGACGAAAGAAATGATCTATGCGATTTTACAAAGACGCATGCCCACGTATCGTTCGATGTACAACAAGAACTTTTTGGGCAATACGAGAGCGCATGTCAGCCGTTTGCGGGACGAGCACAAAGCGGCCGTGCTTGAATTCGGGATATTGAGGAGTGGACATATTCGCCAGCATTGCCAGATCATTCAGCCGAATCTGGGGGTTATAACGAACATAGGCACTGCGCACATCGGCAATTTCGGCGGAGACATCGGACGGCTCGCCATGGCAAAATCCGAGCTGATCCGCAACATGAAGTCTACCGGTATCGTCTTTCTCAATTGGGATTGTCCATACTCGCGCCAGTTTACCCAGCAGCCTTTTGCAGGGACGTTTGCTGGTAGATTCGTTACGTTCGGGGTCGAGCAGGAAGCGCATTATCGGGCGGACAGCATTGCGCAGGAGGAAGGCGGAATTTCCTTCGTCTGCTCGTTTCAGCAGCAAAGGGAGGCGATGTTCATTCCGATTTTGGGAGAACACAACGTGTACAATGCGCTGGCGGCGATTGCGGTTGCGCATACACTCGGCATCCCGTTCCAGGAAATTCGGGAGGGGCTGCGCCGGTTCCAGCCGCAGCGGAAGCGGCTCGTCAGCTATCGGTTGGCCCACAATGTCCAGGTGCTGGACGATACGTACAGCTCCAATCCGGATGCGGCCAAGGCGGCGATTGATGTGCTCAGCCAGTCTGGACACAGCACCAAAATAGCCGTGCTGGCGAGCATGCTGGAGATGGGCTGCTACGAAGTGCGAGGGCACGAGGAAGTCGGGGAGTATTTGAGTCAAAAAAATGTGGATTATTTGTACACGTTGGGGAGAAGTGCCCGCCATATTGCGCGCGCGGCCATCCGGGCAGGCTTTCCCGCGAACCGGGTCATGCATTGCCCGAACAAAGAGGTCTTGCACCGCAGTCTCGCCAAAAGAATGAAACCCGACACTACTTTTTTGATAAAAGGCTCGCATCGGCTGAAAATGGGAGAAACCGTACAGTTTTTGTGCAATGTGCTTGCGAGAGGGAAGCGAAAACCTCGGTAGCGATGCCAGGACCTGTCAAGCGAGCAGGCGCTTGTCCCGGGAGCGGACAAGGGCCTTTTTGGCATGGGGAAAAGGTATGGGGCGAATCGGTCAGACAGGCCTGGGATACAGGGCTATGGTCATCCGACTATGTAATCAAATCCTCTGTTGGAAAGATTTACAGACTTAAACGGGTCGAGTTTTTCCAGTAAAGTGGGATTGTACCCGATCCGTTGGGAAAAAACACAGCCAGGAGGAGAACGAATGACGAAACGAGATTGGTTGCAAAAGTCGACTGTCGCCGTCATGCTAAGCACATCCCTGCTTCTGTTCGCAGAAGGTGGACAGGCAGCAGCTAAGACTGTGGATTCGCAATCTTCTGTCAAAGCAGGAAAAATCGTGCAGGTCGCTACATCCCTGATCGGCAAAGACTACAAATACGGGGCGGTTGGTCCGAACTCGTTCGGCTCTGCGGGACTTGCTACGTACATCTACAAACAGGCTGGCGTGACGATTGACGACACGATTGCCAAGCTGTACAAAGCCGGAAAGTCCGTCTCGGCAGACAATATCCAGCCTGGGGATTTGCTGTTCTTTTCCTCGAATGGAAAAGGCGCACCTGCCTTCATGGGAATTTACATCGGAAATGACCAGTACATATACTCTTCGCAAGGCGAAGATGCGGTAGTTTTGAAAAAAGTCAGCGATTATACGAAGAAGCTGCTTGGCGCACGCCGAATTTTGGCGGAGGACACCGGCACGGGCACAACTCCGGACCCGGGTCAGGAGGAGGAGTCCAACTCTTCTGCAATCGCGGACAAGGTGATTGCGGCCGGGAAAAAATACATCGGCACACCGTATGAGTACGGCTCGTCCCGTGCGAACAAAAAGACGATGGATTGCTCCGAGTTTACGATGTGGGCGTACCGCGAAGGCGCCAATATCGACATGGGCAACGGCGGCGCGCGCTCCCAAGCCAATTTTGTGAAAAGCAACGGCACTTATACAACAGATATTAACAAGCTGAAAAAAGGCGACCTGGTCTTTTTCATGGCCTATAAAGGCTACAAGGAGTCCGACTACAAAGGCATCAACGTGCCTAAGCAAAGCATTACCCACGTCGGCATCTACATGGGTGACGACAAGCTGCTGCACACCTTCTCCAAGGAGTCTGGCGGCGTGAAAATTACCGATTTCAAAAATACGCATTGGGAATACCGCTTCATCATGGGCGGACGCCCGTATTGACTTTTTGCCAGAGGATTACACGGGTTCTACCGATTTGCCTTTGACGAGCAAAGGGCTTATCCAAGTGGCGAAAATGTCTGCTCGCGCGCAAAAAGAGTTTCCGCCCGAGTTTATTTGGAGCAGTACGTTGAAGCGAGCCAGTCAAGCAGCCGGGATTTTAGCCGACGCGGTCGGCTGTCCGGTAGCGTATCTGGATGACCTGAGAGAAAGGCAGGAGACGGAGAGCATACGAGAGTTCAGGGCACGCGCGGAACGCATCCTTTCTTCTATCGAGGAAAACAGCAAAGCGTACAAGCGGATTGCGATTGTTTCCCACGGCGGAATGATAACCAAACTGATAGAAAGCTTCCTTCCGTTGCCGCATGAGAATAACGTCTGCTTCCACTCTGACAACACAGGGATTCATCTGTTGGAACAGACGCCGAAATGGAAGATCATCCGGTTTGCGAACAGCACCGCTCATTTGAACGGGGACGAACCGGCTGCGAACGGATAGCCAGTCTGCTGCCAACAGCAGTTTTTAGAGGACAATAGCGGAAAAATAGGTGAATGACCACGGGCAAACGCACAGTCCATCTGTGCGTTTGCTGCATCTCTTATAGGGAGACTTGTAGGAGGTGAAACGTCATGTCATATCAGTATCCCCCAGGAGGTTACCCGCCGCCACCGCCACCCGGAGGTTCTTCTGGAGGTTTTCCTCCCCCGCCGCCAGGCCCACCCCCAGGCAGGACGCCCAGCTCGCCGGGATCGCGAGGATACGGGGGAACGCGTCGGATTGAACCAGGCGGATTTTATCCGTGCCTGTATCGCTATACGTACATTTGGCTGCAAAATGGGCGGTCTTTCTGGTTTTATCCCGTATTCATCGGTCGTTCGTCCGTAACAGGCTACCGCTGGAGAGGAAACCGCTGGGAATACTATGGCTTGGAACTGAACCGGATTGCCTACTTTACTTGCTAATACGAAAAGACGCAGCGCTTTCTAGCAAAACGGCCTTCCTGGATGGGAAAGGCCGTCTTGGCTTGCCGTCCCGATCAGGTGCCAGGCTTATGTGCCTGTTACTTGACCGTCACGGTGAAATCTTTGTGGTCGTGCACGTCGCCTTTTTCCAGATGGACCTTCAGCGTGTATTCCCCGGAAGCGGGGAAGGAGAGGCGGCCTTCGTACTGCCCGGGACTCGTTTCTTTCGCATCGACGAAGCTGTGCTTCACCTCATCTCCCGTCCAAAACTCGAACTTGACCGTACCTTCCGCAAATGGCTGGTTGTCTTTTAGCAGATGAACGACCATGGCCGCTTCGGTTTGCGCCTTGAGCTCGTCTGGAGGCATCAAGTGAAAGTCGACTCCACTGGCTGCATGCGCTTTGTCTGCGGCTGCTTTGCCGTGCTCGTGTCCGCCGTCTGCATGACCCGTAGCGGCGTGGTCGGCGCTGGCTGCGGCTTTTACGGTAAAAGGCGTCTTTTGCATGTTGTGGAAATCGCGGGCGGTGACGTGGTAGTAGACAAAGTAGGAGCCAGGCTCGCTGATCGTCTGCTGCGCCGTATAGACGCCATCGGCTACGAGTTTCGCCGGAATCGTCTCGTGCTTTTCCTGTCCATCCTTCCACCATTCGAAGGACACTTCCCGGGCATCGTCCACAGGCTTGCCTTCCTGCGTCACCTTGACCGAAAACGTAATGGGTTGACCCGCTACCGGCTCGGCAGGCTCTATCGAAAAAGCGGCGTCAACAGGGGCGCCGGAAGCTTCCAGCGCTTGGTCGTTCTGGCTGGAACAAGCCGCAGCCAAAACGACCAGTGCGGACAGGCATAGCGTGAAAAAGCGTTTCATTTGCGTTACCCTTCCTTCTTCAAGTTCAACAACTCTTGATAAATTTGCTCCGGATCAAAGTCCTCGCCCATCCCGAACTTGCGGATGACCGCGTTGTTTTGATCGACGAGGTAAGTGCTCGACGTATGCGAGATAAAGCCGTCCTCGGTCTTTTTCGCAAAGAAGCCGAGAGAGCTGGTCACGGTGCGAATCGTCTCTTCGTCGCCGCGCAAAACAATCCAGCCTTCGTCTGCAATCCCGAGCTGTTTGACGTAGTAGCGCAGCACGTCCGGCGTATCGTTTTGCGGGTCGATCGTAATCGTCAAAAACTCAATGCCGTGCCCCATGAGTCCAGCCGCTTGCAGCCGTTTTTGCAGTTGCACCATTTTCACGGTGGTCGTCGGGCAAATGTCGGGACAGCGCGTATAGATCAGCTCGACCAGGCGGATGCTCCCGGGCTTCGGCGCGAGGGAGTAAGCCTCTCCGTCCAGCGTCTGTAGCTGTACGTCCGGCAGCTTGGCCGAAACCGACGACGGGCTCAGCCAAAACCACGA
The DNA here is from genome assembly GCF_058788915.1 of Brevibacillus sp. FW301-21C12A. Classification (NCBI taxonomy): domain Bacteria; kingdom Bacillati; phylum Bacillota; class Bacilli; order Caryophanales; family Paenibacillaceae; genus Brevibacillus; species Brevibacillus sp. FW301-21C12A. Next base: position 47,652 of record NZ_JBYTBG010000014.1, on the reverse strand, counting down.
GGCGACGAGCGCGGCGAGGACGAGCAGCGGCAAAAACAGCAGCAGCCGTCTCAGCCGGATAGCGGCAGTCGGGGTGAGTGGCACGCGGGATGCCTCCTTTTTTCGCAAGTAAAATGAGAGAGCCGCTTTTTGGGCCGTTATTGCGGGATCAGTTGATCGTCCGGCTGATCTTTTTCTTTCCGGTACCAGGCGGTAAACACATAGGCCAAAACGGAGCCGTACGTCAACTCCTGCACCAGCTTCATGATGATTCCGCCAAGCCGCTGATCGTCCAGAGGCAGGAGCGGAACGGCGAACATCGATTTGTCGATCGGCGCGGAGAAGAACGGCGCACACAGCATGGAAGGACCGTTGACATACGTGCCGTACAGCGCCGATTCCGAAAAAATAATGAGCGCACAGGCTGGCGTAATCAGCACGCCGTTGGCAAAAATGTAGGCCAGCTTTTGCAACTCGGACAGCCGATGAATCTCCGGAATAGGGGCGATGACAGGCAACCACATCAAAATGGCCGCAACCAAAAGCAGCAGGTGAATCAGATTATGTAGGGCCAGGTTGTTCATCGCCATGTCTAGAATAACAGGCATGTGGTAAAACGAAAATAGGGCATTGAACAAAAGGACGGCCGGGATCGGATGGCTCGCCACGCGCAAAACCTGTTTCAGCCCCCTGGGTTCAAACAGCGAGCGCATGAGCCAGGCTGGTGTGCCAGACAAAAGCAACAGCGGCATCACCAGGTAGAGAATGGACTGCTGAAGCATATGGGCACTGAACAAAAAGTGGCCAGCGACGTTTAGCGGGCTGCCCATGCCGAAATAAAACAGCAGCAAGCCAGCGGAAAACGACAGTTTCTGTATGAGCGTGGCTGGCTTTGCGTCCGGAAACGTCCGGCGCAAAGGTCCTGTCAGCGAAAAGTAGGCAAGTCCGATGAGAGCGGTCAACAAAATCAGCTCCGGGTTCCACGTCGCCCGAAAGCCAAACGTTTCGGTCAAGTCGATGAGGGTCAACGCCATTACCTCCGTTTTCCTGGAATATTCCCCATTACCCATTATAGGCATTCGCTTCCAAAAGCCTAATGACTCGTTTGGGCTATTTCTCGTTGTATGCGTTCACATATTTGTCACCGAGGCAGCAAAAAGCCCCCGAACGGTAAAGTCCGAGGGCTTTTTGCCACTATGATTTTTTCTGCTCTTCCAGCCATTTCTTCCACTCGTCGGCTTCGTGGCCGCCTACCAGACGAGCGACTTCCTTGCCGTCCTTGTAGTGAACCAGGGTCGGGGTAAATTCGATCTGGAACTCATCCCAGCTTGCATTAAATTCAAGCAGGTTGTGCTTTTTCATGTCGATCTGCATGTCCTTGACGATTGGCACGAGGACCGGGGTGGTTGCGCGGCAATGCTCGCACAGCGGGCTGTAGTAGTAGACGAACAAGTCTTCCTTGCTCTCGATCTTCTGCTTCAACTCTTCTGGCATAATCAGGTTGTCGTACAGCGGATCTTTCAGTTGCTCGATGGTAGCCGGATTCAGATTGGCTTTTCCGTACGGGTTGCCTGCAGCCGCCTCGCGGTTGGAAATATCCGAGTACACAATGGCGCCAATGAGCAGCGCAGCTACCAGGATGGAAAAAAAGATAATTTTTTTCATGCATCAAATCTCCTTTGCGTTTTTCATGACGATGAACAGCAGAATGCTAATCAGCGTAAAGGCGACCAGCGCCAAAAACGGAATCGTGATAAAGCCGAACCAGTTGATGTAGTCCGTATTGCAAGGCACGATACCGCAAGCGTTGCCCAGCTCATGCAGGGCAGGCACCTTTTGAATCAGGTAATGGTAGAGGGAGATGCAGCCGCCGATCAGCGAAAGAATCAGGGCGTATGATGACATCTTGTAATCTTTTTTGGCGGAGGCCACCCCCAGCAAAATGATGAGCGGATACATCAAGATTCGCTGGTACCAGCACAGATCGCACGGTATGTACTTCAATACTTCCGAAAAAAACAGGCTTCCCGCTGTGGCAATCAGGGACACGCCCCATGCCGCAAACATGGATTGTTCCATCACTTGTTGACGTTTCATAACAACACCTCGTCCCTCTATCTTATCATATTACGAATCGGAAGTAGATTATAAAAAGTAACAATTTGTAAAAGCAAAGCGGCTTGTCCGAAAAAAAGCGGGAAACGCTACCTGAAGCAGTAGCCACAGGTAGGAGCCAAAGCTTTGCCACACAAAGGAGGTGTCGTCGAACTCAGATGATCCGCACGGACATGGTGGGCTGGGCGTCGCGAATCGGGACGAAGATCGATTGCAAAGAGGGCTACTCTACCAACAAGATTCCGCGCCGGTAAGCAGCTCCACCGTCAATCCCGACGAGATTGCCCCGCCGCCACGGCCCATGGCCCTCATAGTCAGGCAACCGGGGAACAGGGGTGTGACCGAAGACGATCGGCCTGTCTCCTCCATAATAAAGGTAGAAGGGCTTCCGAATCCACAGGAGATCTTCTGGATTTTGCTCGTGCAGAGGGATTCCCGGGCGAATCCCGGCATGGACCAGGAGAACCGCGGGCGCTCCTGATTGCGGGTCAGCCGGAAGCTCCATGTACAAAGGCAGGCTGGACAAGGACGGCAACAGCCCCGGGTACTTGGCCAAAATCAACCGCCGGGCTTCTTCCTGTTCTGCGGCAGACGGCATGGAATGCAGAAACGCCCGGCGCAGCGGATGAGGGCCGAGCAGCGAACGGATCGTGGCATCCCCTCCGTTGTAGCGCAAGTAAAGCTCCGGATTTCCTTGCCCAAGCAGCCAATCTTCCAGCATCTGCTCGTGATTGCCTTTGAGCAGAAAGACTTGGTTCGGGTGCTGCTGGCGGAGGCGGAACAGCTCGAACAGCACTTCCTTGGACTCGGGCCCGCGGTCGATCATGTCGCCAATCACATAGAGCCGATCCCCTGACTGCGGGGAAAAAGAGGCATCACGCAATGCCCGCTGAAAAGCCTGATTCTGTCCATGAATATCCGAAACGAAATAGGTGGCCACTTCCCATCCCCTCCAAAAGAGAACTTGGCGCGACTGTTATCACCATATGTATAAAAGGAGGAAGAGTGCCAAGGCATGCGCGCAGGCCGTAGCGAGCAAAGCGGCGCCTAAACATGGGCGCACCCACTGAGGGCAGCGGAATATGGATACGTATGAGACATATACCCACATGTTGGAGGGAAAATTGGACAGATGGCTACATCCTATCGGGATTACACTTCACCCAATACGCAATTCACATACGATCTGCGCAACAACACGTTTTTTCGCAAAGACGCCGGGAACTTCATTGACGCGCTCGGCATCCAGCAACTGAACACGCTTGGCAACACGTCGTTGCTCGACATTTTCCTGACGACGGGAAATGTGATTGAGCCGCATATTCACCAAAACGCTTCCGAGCTCGTCTACTGTGTGACGGGAGAGGCGATCGTTTCGATCATCAACCCGTTTACGAACCAGTTGCTCAACTTCAATATCAAGCCGCGGCAAGTGGCGAACGTGCCGCAGGGCTGGTGGCACTATGAAGTAGCCATGACGGACGATACCCATCTGATCGCGATATTCGACGCGCCTGTACCGGAAGTGATTTTCGGCTCCGACATCCTGCGACTGACCCCGGCGAGCATCTGGGCACACACGTATTGCCTTGACGAAGCGAAGGTAAAAGACACCTTTGCGCCGATTACCCGGACCGTCGTCATCGGCCCGCCGCTCGGCTGCCAGCAGGGGGCAAACCCCGCTCCCAACCAGGGCCAGAGCCAATGGCAGCACACTTCCAGCCAATATCCGCACTACGACTATTCCAGTCAGTATTCCAGCCAATGGCCGGTGAACTCCTACTACGATGCTGCGGCTTACACGCAGCCGCCGGAGTACGGACAGTACACCCATTACCCGGAGCTGGCGGGCTACACCTACTATTCGCCTAGCCAGCCGCAAACCGCTTATCCACAGCAGTACGGCTACTCTGCGGCTTACTAGCTGTACACCCTCTTTTTCCTCCGATACAATGGGGGCAAAAAGAAAGAGGGGGATGCAGATGGAAGCGCTTGCCAAATGGCTGCAGGAATCGCCGGGCGCGGTCGTCTTTACGGGTGCTGGCATGTCGACGGAAAGCGGCTTGCCGGATTTTCGCTCGCAGACCGGACTGTGGCGCGGAAATGATCCGCAAAAGCTCGCGAGCACGCAAGCGATGCGAAGCAACCGCGAGTCGTTCGTGGAGTTTTACCGGATGCGAATCGAGGGGCTTTGCTCCTGCAAACCGCACGCCGGGCATGAAATATTGGCAAAATGGGAGCAGCGCGGCCTGCTTGCCGGCATCATCACGCAAAATGTAGACGGCTTTCACCAGCGGGCCGGGAGTCGGGCGGTCGCACAGCTTCACGGGACGTTGACGACGGTCAGTTGCATTCGCTGCCGGAAAAGCTACCCGAGCGAGCGGTATTTGCAGGAGGAAGGAAGCCAGTGTGAGTGCGGAGGCTTCGTTCGTCCGGATGTCGTCCTGTTCGGAGAGTCGTTGCCCCAGTCGCAGATTGACCTGGCAGTGGAATGGACAGAGCGCGCGCCGCTATTGATCGTGCTCGGCTCGTCGCTTACGGTCAGTCCCGCCAACTGGTTTCCGCAGCGCGCCAAAGAAAACGGAGCCAGGCTGGTGATCGTCAACCAGGAGCCGACTCCGCTGGACGGATGGGCGGACTTGGTCGTGCACGATGTGAAAATCGGCGAGCTGCTGTCGCGCACGGAACAGTGGCTTCACCGTTGAATGAACGGCAGGCGTACTCTCGATTGCAGGGAGTACGCCTGCTTTTGATCTGGCGGCAGGAAATTTGCGGGCAGTCAGTCCCTAGAGCTTCCGCGAAAAAAATGGTACGATTCTGTGAGGACGGCAAATCGAAAAGTACAGGTGACGACGACCATGCAGATTATTTCAGTAGAAAACCTCTCCAAAAGCTACGGAGAGAAAGTTTTGTTCGATAACATCTCCTTTCATATCGCAGAGCAGCAGCGGATCGGCCTGATCGGAGTCAACGGCACAGGAAAATCATCTCTGCTGCGGATCATGGCGGGACAAGATACGCCCGATAGCGGAAAAATCATTCATGCGAACCATTTTCACGTGGAATATTTGCCGCAAAATCCGAGCTTCGATGAAGAATCTACGGTGCTTGCGCAAGTTTTTTACGGAGAGTCCCCGCTCATCCAGTTGCTGCGGGAATACGAGGTAGCGCTGGAAGCGGTGCAGCAAGACCCGGAAGACGAGAAAAAGCAGGCGCGGCTGTTTGCCGTCCAAAGCCGGATGGATGCGGCCGATGCGTGGGAGAGCAATACCCAGGCGAAAATGATTTTGACCAAGCTCGGTCTGTCCAACTTTTCGCAAAAAGTAAAAGAGCTGTCTGGCGGCCAGCGCAAGCGGGTAGCGATGGCAAGAGCGCTGATCCAGCCAGCCGATTTGCTGATTCTCGACGAGCCGACGAACCATATCGACAACGAGACGGTTGAGTGGCTGGAGGAATACTTGTCCCGCTACAAAGGCGCCTTGCTGCTCGTCACGCACGATCGCTATTTCCTCGATCGCGTGACGAACCGCACGTTCGAGCTGGATCGCGGCAAGCTGTACAGCTACGAAGGCAACTACGCGACGTTTTTGGAGAAAAAAGCCGAGCGCGAAGAAAACGAGGCGGCGGCAGAGGACAAGCGGCAAAATTTGCTGCGCCGCGAGCTGGCCTGGCTGCGCCGGGGGGCCAAAGCGCGGACGACCAAGCAAAAAGCGCGCGTCCAGCGGGTAGAGGAGTTGCGCGATCGGACGGTGGACGGTCCGGCGGCGAAGCTGGAAATGGCGCTGGGCGCAAGCCGCCTGGGCAAAAAGGTCATCGAGATCGAGCACATCGAAAAAGCGTACGGGGATAAAAAGCTGGTCGACGACTTCAGCTATATCGTGTTGCCAGGAGATCGCGTCGGGATTATCGGTCCAAACGGCAGCGGCAAATCGACGCTCTTAAACATGCTTGCGGGCCGCATCCAGCCTGACAGCGGAACGATTGACGTCGGCACGACGGTGAAAATCGCCTACTACACGCAGGACAGCGTGGAGATGGACGAAAAGCTGCGAGTGATCGAGTACGTCAAGGAAGCGGCAGAGGTGATTACGACGAGCAACGGAGAGGCGATTACGGCTTCGCAAATGCTGGAGCGCTTTCTGTTTTCCCCGTCGATGCAGTGGACGCCGATATCCAAGCTGTCCGGCGGCGAGCGGCGCAGGCTGTACTTGCTGCGGACGTTGATGGGCGAGCCGAACGTGCTGTTTTTGGATGAGCCGACCAACGATCTCGACATCCAGACGTTGAGTATTTTGGAAGACTACCTGGAGCAGTTTCCCGGAGCGGTCATTACCGTTTCCCACGATCGCTATTTTCTCGATCGCACGGTTGACCATCTGTTCGCCTTTGAGGGCAACGGGCAGATTCGCCACTTTACAGGCAACTATTCCGAATATCTGGAAGAAAAGCGGAGAGAGAACGCGGCAGCCTCTGCCGGGGCGCAGCAGCAGCCAGCCGAGAAGCAGCCGGGCAGTCAGGCGACTCGCGGCAACAACCGCACGAAAAAGCTCTCCTATAAAGATCAGAAGGATTGGGATACGATCGAAGGCAAAATCGCTTCGCTGGAAGAACGCCTCGCGCTGCTGAAAAAAGAAATTGCCGGGGCGGGCAGCGACTACGGCAAGGTAGAAAAGCTGTTTGCCGAGGAGCAGCAGGTGACAGCCGAGTTGGAAGCGGCCGTGGAGCGTTGGGCGGAGCTGTCTGCGCTGGTCGAGGAACTGGAGCAGGGGAAGTAATTGGCAGCGTGCCAATCTCTGTGTGCTTAGCCAGTTATTGAGGCTGGGAAAGCGACGCCGATCTCCTGTAGACTAGAGAAGATCACTAGAGTAGAGGAGTCGCTGTCGTTGCCTGCTTATAAGTTGGACCCGGAATGGGTGATGTCTTACCTAGCGTTGCAAGAAGAAAGGCTCGCTTGCGAAGTCCATCCGAAGGACAAAGAAGCGATCATGAACAAGATCAGGGAATTGACGCTGTCGATCATGTACAAGCAAGCCCGAAGATTTCTCGTATATTTGGAGACGGAAGACCAGCAGACGGTCGCCAAAAAGAATAAGCATTGCATGTGAAAAAGACCCGCCTTTTGCAAAAAGAGGCGGGTCTTTGCGTGTCGTCACTGCTGCCGGATGCGCACGGGGGTGCCGATGGGGACGAGCTTCGCCAAGGCGTTGACGTCCTGGTTGTACATGCGAATGCAGCCGTGCGAGACGTATTTTCCGATGGAGGACGGGTTGTTCGTTCCGTGTATGCCGTAATGTGGCTTGCTGAGTCCCAGCCAGTACGTCCCGAAGACGCTGAGCGGGCCTCCGGGGTATGAGTTCGGATAGGGCACCTTGTTGATGATGGTGAAGTCTCCGCGCGGTGTCGCCGTGGCGATTTTGCCCAGCGCAACCGGGTAGGAGCGAACGAGCTTGTTTCCGTCGTACAGATCGAGCCTGAGCTTCGCGATCGAAATGCGAATGTTGTATGCAGGCATTCCCTCACCTCCCTTTTTGCAGCCGCTCGCGACATTGCTATTCCTATCTTATGTGAAAGGGAGGGAGGGGTACTTGGGACACGCTCTTTTACCTGAAGGAAGAAAACGTATCGGGATAGCGCAGGCCGTCGCGATAAAACAAGGTACGTACCCACGCGTACAGCCGAAGCGGGATGGAAGGGAAGACAATCGCCAGCTTGCCTTCTTCCAAAATGGGCAGATCGAGCGGAGACTGGATTTCGTAAGGCACTCCCTCTTGATCGAGCAGTGCCTTGTAGCGGTGGGCTTCACTCCAGCTCACCGGGTAATAGAATGATTTTTCCATCGCATCCAACACCTTTCCGGTTATCGCTGCTCCCATTATATGCAACCCATTTGGGGTAAAAAAAGAAACGAGCGCGCAAAAAATGGAAAAATAGGCCAATTTGTGGCTAGTTGATGGCGGGAGCGAAAATACGTCATGATTTTCCGCGCGAATCGGTGTAAAGTGGAGGTATCCAGAAATTGGAGGGACACTTTGGATGGCGCAGACACACTTGCACTTTAACATGCACATCGGCAGAAAAAAGCCGGAGAGCGTAATCAACAGGGAAACAGCGTGTCCGTTCTGCGATCGCGGCAGCTTGACAGATGTGCTGGAGCAGCGCGGTTCCATGATCTGGCTGATGAACAAATTTCCCGTCCTGCAGGATACGTATCAGACCGTCTTGATTGAATCGGATGAGTGCAACGGCGACTGGTCCTCCTACTCCCGGGAGCACGTGCACGCCCTGCTTTCCTTTGGCGTGGAAAAGTGGCTGGAGATGGAGCGAAGCGGCTCTTTTCGCTCTGTGCTCTTTTTCAAAAACCACGGGCTGTATTCCGGCGGGAGCATTCGCCACCCGCACATGCAGATCGTCGGGCTGACGGGTTACGACTATCGCGCGCAACTCAGGGACAGCGACTTTCACGGCATCACCATCGACCGGGAGTCAGGGGTGGAGTGTTCGCTCTCGACGCATCCGCGCGCGGGCTTTTTTGAGTACAACGTCATTTTGTCCGACCTGGATCGGCTGCCCAAAATGGCTGATTATTTGCAAATTTTGGCGCACTGGATTCTTCACCACGTCAACCCGCGCAACCAGAGCTACAACTTCTTCTTTTATCAATGGAAAGAAAAGCTGATCGCCAAGGCGGTGCCGCGCTTCGTGACTTCCCCGCTGTACGTCGGCTATTCGATTCCGCAAGTAGCGAACAATCTGGAGGAAATGGTGGAGGAGATGAGAAGGCATTATTTTTGACAAAAGACTAGGGCGTGGCTGGAAAAGCATTATTGAGTCAAGAAAATAGCGGTCGTATATCAACAACAAGAATGACTTTGCTAGTTTGTCGTAACGAGTAGCTCGCGACGAAAGAGTTTGATTTTATTTCTTATCGAGTGAATGGATAGTTTTCCCTGAAAGTTTCCAATTATGTGACTTTTTTACCTATTATAATGGTTCTATGCTCCCTTTTGTAATGAATAGAAGATGTGTGAAATTGGATATATATTACAAAAAAGGAGAGGTTATTTAGGCTGAGGAAGTTTATAGTTTCATTGACGATGCTACTATCGGTATCTATTTTTGCTGTTGCTGTTTACGCTGCAACCGATCTTAATCTGGTCGCAGGTTCAGAAGGTACGCTGAAAAAATACTATGCTAACAATACTCCTCTAACTTCATCTTTGAGTGTGGATCACAAAATACTTCAATACGAGGTACGAAATACTGCCGACTTGAGTTCGCGTGAATTAGTCAATGTTTTATATAGAGGTAATGGTGGAGCCGATCAGCATGCAAGGGTGCTGCATAAACAAAATAGAAACTACCTTAGGTACTATGGCTATACTTGTTATTATGGTTCAGGGACGTCTTGTCAGTCTGATTATGTACAACCAACAAATATTGTTATTTCCCCAGGTTCGGATGGTATTGATGTCATTGAACACTGGTTCGGGGCCTTCAACTCTTCACAGTCAGTAAGATACAAAAATTACGGAGCTGGTATTCATTTTGAATACCTACAGCCTAATAGTTCCTATAACTGGAACCATTGGGAAACAAGCAGTCATCTAAAAGTTATTGCTGGTGCCAATTTAGAAAGCTCATTAAGAGGTATTTTCTGGTCAACAGGGACTGTAAAACTTAATCCATAAGTACTTGGATTAAACACAGTTTTAGTCTTACTACTCAATGTTGATCCACAAACAAAATGTTTAAATGTAGAGAATTTTACCTTTGGTGCTGAATATATTAATTAGGGGGAATACTTTGTGCGGAAATATGTCCTTTCAGGAATAGGGGTTATTGCGTTTACAGCTTTACTAACATTCGGAAGCAGCAATATCAAAGCAGAAAATGAATCACAGCTTTTTGCTGAACAAAAACAAGAAATTATCGTAGGTGCTCCAGTCACAGTCTTAGATAAAAATAGAGAGGGAGTTTACGTCGGTTTGACTGGACTTACAGTTCCATTGGCTGATGAAGTGTACGAGATAGTTGAAGAAATAAATAAAGCGGGTGGTCTTAAAGAGTCAAAAGAAATAATTCATATAAAGGATAAAGAAGGAAATGTAGTTATAAAAATACCAGCAGAACTTAAAGATAAACTAAAAGAAAAGGGGGACAAATTAATAGTTAAACATAATAAATCTGTAGACAATTATAAGAAAGAAAAAAGAATCACTAGTAAACTTAACCTTAATCTTGGTCAAGAGTGGCCGTTAAAAGAAAATAGTGTAGATAAATTCTAACAATTGAAGGCGGGAGACGCCTTCTTTTTGATGGAGGGATTAATATGAGGATCGGCCTAGTTTCAAGCCTAATTATTTCGATTTTAGTTTTCATATATTCTTTTTTTCAAATTAGCATTTTGAAAACGTTTGTTCTTTATGAGTTTTTTATTGGTGTAGTGGGACTAATATTATCAGGGGTTATTTTCAGTTCATATTTAGGTCTTGATCGTAAACACATGTCTAACCCTGATTCCTCAAAAGTTCTTGGTGAAAATAATGCCAATAAATATGAGATGCGAAAAGAAAATGAGAAGGTAAAAGAAACGGCTAAAATATTTTTCTTTTTTGGCTTGCCATGTATAATAATTTCAGTCGTGATTTATCTAATTACCTAGTTAACAAGATGAGATGAGGTAAGACTTCAAAAAAGGGGGAGAGTCGCATGGGATACGAGATCGTGGCAATCAAATCGCTGACAGCAGCACAGCTTGAGGAAGTCAACCAACTGGCTGTGATCTGCAACGGGCATGACGGCATTGCTTTGAAAATAAACCCGAACATGCTGGAACAGCGTTCGGGCGAGCACACAGAGGACTTTCTCTGTTACGCGGACAACAAGCTGGTCGGATATCTTGGCCTGTATGTGTTCCACGCCAAAGAGGCGGAGGTCAGCGGCATGGTCCATCCGGATCACCGGAGAAAAGGGATTTTTACCGGACTGCAGCACAGGGCTAAAGCAGAGTGCCGCAAGCGGGGCATTCCGGCCCTGCTGTTTATCGTCCAGCAAAAATCGCAGGCAGGGGCCGCTTATCAGAAGCGAATCGGCGCCTCATACGAGTATTCGGAATACTGGATGGATTTAGGAAAATCTGGACGAGAAGCCTTGAGTCACGCTGTGCGGCTGCGGCCTGCTACCGCAGCGGATGAAGAGACGTTGATTCAGCTCGATGTACGCGGTTTTCAGATGGAGGAAGCGCAGGTACGGGAGATGAACGAGAAGATGGCGAACGATCCTCGTACCAGTACGTATCTGGTGCTGGCAGAGGAACGGGCGGTCGGCAAAATCAGCGTAAGCAAAAATGGCATGCAGGCGTTCATCTACGGCTTTTGCGTCCACCCCGACGAACAGGGCAAAGGCTACGGCCGCCAGGCACTGGCGCAGACGATTGCGTTGCTCGAAGCTGAAGGCTTCGCAGAGATTTCCCTTGAGGTCGCCTGTGAAAACAGCCGGGCGCTCGGGCTGTACGAGTCGTGCGGCTTTGTCGTGCAGTCGGCCAACGATTACTACAGGCTGAAGCTCTAGGTCTGCTTCCAGCCGCAAACTGCTTTTGCCGCACCCGCAGGTTGGCAAACGAAGCCGCTTCCGTGCTACCATAGGAGGGAGGTAGCATTGCGGAAAAAGGAGTGACGAAAGCATGAAACTGTTGTCCATCGAACCGACGCCGAGTCCCAACGTGATGAAGCTGAACGTGGACGAGACTCTGCCAGGTGGCGTGCAACATGTTTATACAAAAGCAGAAGCGCAGAAAGCGCCGGAGCTGATGCGGGAGCTGCTGGCCATTGACGGGGTGACGTCGATTTTTCATACGGCGGACTTCCTGGCTCTGGAGCGGAAGTCGAATGCCGACTGGCAGCGCATTTTGACGGAGGCGCGGGAAGTTTTGCAGGCGGGAAAAGGAACGGCGATTCCGGTCGTCTCTGCGGAGCAAGCGGGAGCTTACGGGGAGGCGCAGGTGTTCATCCAGATGTTTCGCGGCGTCCCGATGCAGGTCAAGGTGACGATGGGGACGGAGCAGATTCGCGCCGCCTTGCCTGAGCGTTTCGGACAGGCTGCCGTGCAGGCCGGGTCTGCTTCCCCGAACCTGATTATGGAGCGCAAATGGGTCGAGCACGGTGTCCGTTACGGCGACTTGCGCGAGATCGGCGAGGAGGTAGCGCAGGAGATCGACGCGACGTATCCGCAGAGCCGCGTGGAGGAGCTCGTCCAGCAGGCGATGCTGCTCGGGCCGGGCGAGACGCCGCAGGTGGTCGAGCGCGAGAAAAAGGTCGTCACCCCGGGCATGCTCGACGATCCGGACTGGCAAAAACGCTATGAAGCGCTGGACCGCATGGAACCGACAGAGGAAGACTTGCCTGTTCTGGCAAAAGCGCTGCGCGATCCGAAGCCGTCCATTCGCAGGCTCGCTGTCGTTTACCTGGGGATGGTCGGAGGCGACGAAGTGTTCCCGCTGTTGTTCGAAGCGCTTCGCGACGATTCCGTGTCCGTGAGACGCACGGCAGGCGATACGCTGTCCGATCTGGGCGATCCGCGGGCGATTGGGCCGATGTGCGAGGCGCTCAAAGACCGTAACAAGCTGGTGCGCTGGCGTGCGGCCCGCTACCTGTTCGAAGTGGGCGACGAGACGGCGCTGGACGCCTTGCGCGCGGCCCAGAACGACCCTGAGTTCGAAGTCAGCTTGCAGGTGCAAATGGCCGTGCAGCGGATCGAGAGCGGGGAAGCAGCCAGCGGTACGGTCTGGCAGCAGATGACAAGACGCAACGACTAGCCTGCTCTATCGCGGCTTCCTTTTGAGGGGTGGCCGCGATAGGGCTTCTTTTTGTTTGCGCGGAAAAAGAACCGGGCTACACGCCGCCGTACATGGCACAGGCGCTTCCGGTGCAGGCCGCCCACGCCTGGTTGCCGTAGTCAAAATGCCACCATTCGTCTGCGTAGTTGGTAAACCCGGCGCGAGTCATGACGTGGTAGAGCAGGCGGCGGTTCGCCTGTGCTTCCCGGTCCGCATCGGACATGTCGGCGAGCGTTTCGAAATAGCGGGTACAGGCGCGCTCTGAAAAGTCGTCAAAAGCGGTCCCCATCACAAGCCAGCCGCCAGGGCCGGCAATTGTCAGGTCGACAGCCCCTCCGGTCAGATGGCGCGGCGGTTTTGCCGGATCGGCAGTAGGGCGGGCGACAAAGCGGTGCAGCTCGGCGTACAGTTCCTCGCTCTCGGTCCAGCCTTGGGCAAGAAGCTGCTGCTTGAAGCGGTCGTACAAAGCTTGCTGCACCTGAAGCGGGCGATAGCCGTCCAGCACGACGAGCCGCAGACTGGCGGGGAGCAGCTTTGCGGCTTGCAGCAGCCTGTCTGCGACCGAGCTTCGGACGAGACAGTCCGCCATAGCGCAAGCAAGCCCTTCGTGGTAGTAGACTGGATATACCTCAAGCTGTGGGGCATACTGCATGAGAGAAACGAGCGGCTCGTTGTTTTCGCGGATGGCAGGACGCGAACCTGCCTCTTTTTGCGCGGGAGGAATCGGGATCTTCCAGTCCATTTCGGGCATCCCCTTTGCCTTTTTCCCCATCATAGCACACGTATGCTAGGTAAAAAATGGTATCGGACAGTATAAAAATAGACACAGTTCAATAATAGTTGACTTCCACCTTATCCATCCCTTATTCTATTGTAGGGTTTAGCTCATGTAATCAACATCGCTAGTGCGTAGGGGAGATTGTGTATGACAACCAATCACTATGACGTTGTTATTGTAGGTGCCGGACTGGCTGGTCTTTCCAGTGCCGCCTACCTGTCGTCGAAAGGCAAAAAGGTTTTGGTTTTGGAGCGCGGACAATTGGGTGGACGTGCCGTTACACTGAAGATCAAAGGCTTCAACTTCAACTTCGGTGCGCACGCCATTTATGCTCGCGACAGCTCCGTTTTGAGAACGTTTGAAAAAGAACTCGGACTCAACATTGACTGGCAAGACTTCAATCCAACAAAAGCAAAGTACGATATCGGGAGCGATTTGACTGCCGTTCCTTCCAACGTGCAAGGACTTTTCCAAACCAAGCTGTTAAAAGGGATGGACAAGGTATTATTTACGTTTGAAATTTTGAAAACGATGCTCAAAATGGAGAAGGGCCATCCGCACATGTCGATTCAGAAGTGGATGGAGAAAAAGCAAGTCAGCGAAGACGTGCAAGACATGATGCTGACGCTCGCCTCCTCCAACTTCTTTACGCGTGAACCGGAAAAAATTCCGTCTGATGTGTTCTTCACGTACTACAGCCGCCTGTTCACGACGAACAAGCCTGTTGCGTACATCGGCGGCGGTTGGCAGGCGCTGATTAACGAGTTCGTTCGCGTAATCGAGGCAAACCAGGGCACGATCATGCTCAAGAACAAAGTAGAGAAGTTTCTCGTAGAAAATGATCGCGTGGTTGGAGTGGTGACGCCGGAGGGCGAGTTTACGGCTGATGAGTTCGTCTGCTGTATTCCGCCGAAAGAATTGGTAAAAGTATTCGCAGAAACACGCCTGGAGCACGCGGTTGCCCAGCACGCAGAATACGAGCCGACAGTCGTCATGGTTTACGATATCGGTCTGAAAGAGCGGATTGATGTGCCGTTCTCCTACATCTACGACAAGCAAAACAATATTTTCATCACAGACATCTCCTACTACGACCGTACTTGCGTGCCGGAGGGCGGACAGCTTTTGCAGGCGACAGCCTACATGCGCCAGGCTGACGTAGGCAACAAGGAAGCGGCGGAGATTCGCAAGCAGGAGATCGAAAATCTGTACGACAAGCACTTCCCGGGCTGGCGCGAGCAACTGGTTGTACCGCGCGTATCTGCCCGTGCCGTTGTCCAGGAAATCAAATGGACGATGAACCAAAAGCCAATGCCTACCTTCTTCCCGGACTACCGCAACCTGTTCTTTGCAGGGGACTGGTGCGAAGGGCAAGGCCAGCTTTCCGAGCTGTCTTTCTCCAGCGCATGGCAAGTGTCCAATCTGATTTTGGAAAAAGATAAGTAAAAAGCGAGCGGGTCATTCCTTTTCGTCAAAGAAGAGGAAGACCCGTTTTTTCGCGTGGACGGCACAACCGCCAGCCAAAAAAAGCCCGCCCGGCAAAACGGGCGAGCGGTGTACAGGATGCTTATGCTTTCGGGCCGTACGTATCGTACAGCAGGCGGCCGATGCGCGCCATGACGCTGGCGGCATCCTTTTGGGCCAGGCCCTTGTTGAGCAGGGAGACGCTGATCGCGTGCGGTCCTGTATAGAAAATTCCGACATCATGCGTGATTTTCGTGACCGAGCCTGTCTTGTTCGCAAACTCCCACTTCGGCACCATCCCGATGATCTCGCCGTCCGGATCGGGCAAAAGAAACGGGAAGCGGTCGCGATGCTGCTGCTGCTTTAAGATCGCGATCATTTTCAGGCAACTGTCGTAGGAGATGACTTTTCCCGTCGCCAGGTAGCGGAGGTGGCTTGCGATGTCTGCGGCCGTAATCTCGTTGTAGCCTTCCAGCTCGGCTGGCACGACCATCAGCTTGTTGTAAAAGGAGCTGTTTTCCATTCCGGTTTTGCGCATGATGCTGCGGATGCTGTCTGCCCCGACGAGGTCAATCATCATGTTGGTGGCGGTGTTGTCGCTCTGGATAATCATCAAGGTGACGAGGTCGTACACGGTGAACTCCGTCCCGGGCGTCATGTGCTGCAAGACGCCTGCTCCGCCCACGAGGTCCTCCTGGCGCAGCTTGAGCTTGTCTCCCAGTGCGAGCTTGCCGGCGTAGGCTTCGGCGAACACAGCGGCCATGATCGGCACCTTGATGACGCTCGCGGCGTAGAAGCGCTGATTTTCGTTGATGGCGAGCTTTTCGTTTGTCTGTAAATCTTCCAGATAGACTCCCCATTCGCCGCCAGCCGCTTCGAGCAGCTCTGAAACAGGGGCAAAAAGACCGGATAGCATAAGACCCATCTCCTTTTTATTCGTGTAGACAAAATTTTCTCAAGATAATATTATTTAGTCATGCTCCTAACAATCAAGAAGAATTATTCCACAGATGGGGGTTTTGTTGTGAAAAAGTTGAAGAATCTATCATTTTGCGCCGTTTTGCTGACCAGTCTGGTGTTTGCTGGCTGTGGAGCGCCGCAAGCCGGCACCACGGAAAATCCGCAAGGTGCGCAACAGGAGCAGACGAGAGCGCCCCAAACGATGCAGGTCAACCTGAACACAGGCGAGCCGAACTCGATTGACCCTGGACTGGCGGAAGATATCCCTTCCATGTCTGTGGCCCGTGCAGCATTCGATGGCCTTTTGCGCCTGAATGAAAAGGGCGAGCTGAAAGAGGCGGTCGCCGAAAAGTACGAAGTATCCGCTGATGGCTTGACTTACACGTTTCACCTGCGCGATACCAGATGGTCCAACGGCGATCCGGTAACTGCCCACGATTTTGAATACGCGTGGAAACGGGTGCTCGATCCCGAGACAGCCTCCGGATATGCGTACCAGTTGTACTATCTCAAAAACGGGGAAGCGTTCAACGCCAAGAAGGCGAAGGCAGAGGATGTCGGCGTCAAGGCGACTGACGACAAAACGCTGGTCGTGACGCTGGAAAACCCGGCGCCGTTCTTCCCGGAGCTGGTGGCATCGGTCACTTATTTCCCGGTCAATAAAAAAGTGGTGGAGGGGAACAAGGACTGGGCAGCCAAGCCGGAGACGTACATCGGCAACGGCCCGTTCGTCCTGAAAAAGTGGGAGCACAAATCGGTAATCGAATTTGCCAAAAACGACTCCTACTGGGATAAAGACGCGGTTCATTTGTCCACGCTGACCATCAACATGATTGAAGACCCGAACACCGAGCTGTCCATGTTCGAAAAAGGCGATCTGGACTGGGCCGGCTCTCCGCTGGGCGACCTGCCGCTTGATGCCCTGGATGCCTTGAAAGATTCCGGAAAAATGCAGACGCAAGCGACGGCAGGCACGTACTGGTACATCTTCAATACGACGCAAAAGCCGTTTGACAACAAAAAAATTCGCCAAGCGTTTGCCACAGCCGTCAACCGCAAGGAAATTTCCGAAAGCGTCGTGCCGTTCAAGAGCACGCCAGCGACCGGAATCCTCCCGCCGACCATGGCGCTCAACCCGGATGGCTACATCAAGGACGGCGACGTGGAGACAGCGAAAAAGCTGCTGGCAGAAGGCATGAAGGAAGCGGGCTTGACCGAGCTGCCTGAGCTGACTATCTCCTACAATACGACAGAGGTGAACCAGCGCATTGCGACGGTGATCCAGGACCAATGGCGCAAAGCGTTCGGCATCGAAGTCAAGCTGGTGAACAAGGAAAACAAGGTGCACCGCGAGCAAATGAAGGAAGGTAACTTCACCATTGGCCGCGCAAGCTGGATTGGCGACTTCAACGATCCGATCAACTTCCTCGAAGTGTTCAAGGGCGGTTTGAACACGTCGAAGTGGGAAAACAAAGAGTTCCTCGACCTGCTCGCACAGTCTGCCAAAGAAGGCGACCCGGCAAAACGCAAGGAAATCTTGAAAAAGGCGGACGCCATCGTCATGGACGAAATGCCGGCGCTGCCGATCTACTACTTCACGTATGCCTGGGTGAAGCAGGACAGTGTAAAAGACGTCGTCGTGGACGCCCTCGGGTTCATCGACTTCAAATACGCATCGAATGTCAAGTAAACAGACTAAGGTAGCCATAAGGGAGTGACTTGGCGTGCGTCCGATTATTGGTGTCGCGTGTACGAAAATGTATTTCCCGAATAACCACCTCGACCAGTTTTTCTATGTCGGGTCCGGCTACGTGGACGGAGTGGCCCGCGCAGGCGGCATTCCGCTCATCCTGCCGCTGCTGACTGTACAGGAAGCGCCGTTCCGGGAGATGATCGAATCGCTGGACGGGCTGATCCTGACTGGCGGCGACGATCCTGCCCCGCATCTGTACGGGGAAGAGCCGCTGCAAGGGCTTGGAAACATCGAATACGAGCGGGATTTGGCCGAACTGGCTGTGATTAAGCTGGCATTGGAGCTGAAAAAGCCGATCTTGGGCATTTGCCGGGGAATGCAGATTTTGAATGTAGCGTGTGGCGGCACACTCATTCAGGACATTCCAAGCCAGGTTCCGGGAGCCTTCCAGCATGCGCAAAAAGGTTCCCGCCAATACGGCGCACACAAGGTCACGCTCAAGCCCGGCTTTTTGGCGGACGCTCTTGGGCAGCAGGAGGTGCTGGTAAACACCTCGCACCACCAGGCTGTCAAAGACGTAGCGCCAGGCTTCCAGATGACAGCATGCGCGGCTGACGGAGTGATTGAGGCAATCGAGAGCCTCGACGGGCTATCTATCGGCGTGCAGTGGCATCCGGAGCGGATGTGGTCGCACGACAGCCAGATGTTGAAAATCGCCGAGGCATTTATTGCCCGGGTAAAGCAGCAGAAGCTGCAAGCGAAATAATCGACAGGTGAACAGACAGCCGTCCTGCTGCCAGCAGGGCGGTTTTTTTCATGCGGGTGCTCGTAGCCATGTAAGCCCCGCCCAAACCGATGTTATACTGGTCCCAAGAGGTGAGAGCGATGTTGAAAGTGGGAGCAAAAGCCCCTGTCTTTACGGCAGACAGCACAAAAGGTCCGGTTGACCTGGGAGAGTACGTCGGCAAGCAGACGGTCGTCCTCGTTTTTTACCCGGGGGACGACACGCCTGTGTGCACCAAGCAGTTGTGCGCGCTTCAGGACAACTACGCGAGATTGCAGCAGAAAAACACGGCTGTCTTTGGCGTCAATCCGGGCGAGCTGGGCAAAAAGCAGTCGTTTGCGGAAAAGTTCCATTACGATTTTCCGCTGATCGCAGACGAAGGTCAAAAGATTCGCGAAGCATATGATGTAGGGAAAATTCTCGGCCTGTTTTTCCAGCAGCGCATCGTCTACATCATCGGCAGGGACGGGACGATCTTGTACGCGAAAAAAGGCAATCCGCCCGTATCCGAGTTGCTGGCAGTGATCGAAGCGCACGGGCAGTAAGCGTGGAGCGACTCTGGGAGCGATCCACCGCTTGCGTCGAAGGAGCAAAACAGGGATAATACAAATGAGAATGTATGTTTGGTGGTTATCCGTCATGAAAAAAATCCTTCATCTGGATATCGACGCTTTTTTCGCCAGTGTAGAGCAACTGGATCGGCCAGAATTGCGCGGCAAGCCTGTGATCGTAGGCGGCACTGCCAACCGCGGAGTCGTCTCGACGTGCAGCTACGAGGCGCGCAAATACGGGGTGCGCTCTGCCATGCCCGTTGCGCTGGCGCGGAAAAAATGTCCGCAAGGGGTGTACCTGCCCGTCCGCTACAGCCGCTATGTCGAAAAATCCGCAGAAGTCAGAGAAATTTTTACTTCCTATACAACACGCTACCAAACAGTCGGTCTCGACGAGGCGTACCTGGATGTGTCCGACTACGAAAATGCCGTGCCGGTTGCCCGCGAGCTGAAGAGACGGATCAAACAGGAGACGGGACTTACGTGTAGCATCGGGCTTTCTTATAATATGTCGCTCGCCAAGATCGCCAGCGATTTGAAAAAGCCGGACGCCTTTGTCATCATCCGGCCCGAGCAGGCATTGGACGTACTGCGCCCGTTGCCGATCGGGACGCTTCACGGTGTCGGCAAAAAGTCGCAGGAGCTGCTCGAAAGAAAAGGCATCAAGACAGTGGAGGACTTTTGGCAGCTTTCGCTGGATGAGGTTGTGCAGCTATTCGGCAAGTTCGGCCGTTCCCTGTACGACCGGGCCAGGGGAGAAGACAGCCGCGAGATCGTGATGGACCGCGCGCCGAAATCGACCAGCCGGGAGACGACGCTGTCGTTTGATTTGTACGACCGCGAGTCCATCGCGCCGATTGCCCTTTCCCTGTTGCGGGAGGTCGAGGAGGACGTGCGCCAGGAAGGGGTCGAGCCGCAAACGATCACGCTCAAGATCAAGTACGCCGATTTTACGCAAAGAACGAAGCAGCACAAGGCAGTCGCCGGGGCCAACTGGCAGGAGCTGCTGGACGATTTGCTCGATGCGTTTGATTACTCGCAAGGTGTCAGACTGGTGGGCGTTGGCTTTTCCAATTTTGCCGAACCGCAAAAAGAGCGCTACGAGCAGCTTTCGCTGTTTCCGTGGAAGCTCGGGAGATAGGGAGGGGCAGGGATGGAGGCGGACAATGCGTTTCATTGCTGTGCGACCTGTATTCATTTTCGCGTGGAAAAAGCGCCAGGCGTCGTGACCTACCGCTGTTCGCGCCTCACCTACGAGACGCGGCCAGACTATCGCTTCCAATGCTGGACCCCGACGGAGCGGGTCAGGCGGCTGATGGAGACGAGGCAGCAGCAATCCCGGAGTGAATAAAGAAATGGCAACACCCCCGCATGCCACGGCTCAGCGTGACAGCGGGGGTGTGTTTGCTTGGGTCAGGTGGTTGTGTCTGACGAGCTGCACCCGAGCGGTCGCGGGCGCAGCCGTTTTTGTTTGCCTGGTGAGCCAGCCGCTTCCCGCCCCCTCCCGCCAACCGCCGCCAAATCATCACCGTCGCCTGCTTTGATCGCAACCCCTCAAGGCGTGTGCATCTCGCCTTTTTGTGCGGAATACCGCACCGCCTTGCTCGCTTTCAACTGGATGAACAGCAAGATGCCAAAGCCGAGCACCGCTGCCGCGACGACGAGGAGAGCCGAGGACACAGGCAAGAGATCCGTCAAAATCCCGCCAGCCAGTGGGCCCGCAACCATGCCGATTCCGTGGAACATGTTGAACAGCGAGTAGGCTGTTCCGTAAGCGCCGCTTCCCCCTTGGTCGATGATCCCCCCGAGTGTCGGGAGAGTAGGGGACAGCGTGAAGCCGACGCTCGCGCCGACGAGCGCCATCGCGATTCCGGCTTGCCACAGCGAGTCGGCCCAGACCAGGAAAGGCATGAAGACAGCGAGTGCAACGACTCCGGCAAACATCAGTTTGTACGGGTTAAACCGGCCGGACAGCGAGCCTGCCACGGGGGCAATCAATCCGTATGCCAGCGTCATCGCGCCAAACAACAGCCCGATCACGGTCGGCGTAATGCTGAGCTTCTGCGTCAAAAAGACGGGCAGTGTCGGCTCCAGCAGGCAGAGCGACACTTCCGCGAGCAGGACGATCCCGGCGATGAAGACGACTTGCGGATTGCGCAAAAATTTGCCGACCAAAAGCTTTTCGCTCGCTGTGCGCGCCGTTTCTTCCTTGAGGAACAAATACACCAAGACGATGTTGATGACCGTAAAGGCCGCAGCCGCGAGAAACGGCGTCCGGTGATCGCTAATTTCAAACAGCCAGCCGCCAATCGGCGCGCCGAGCAAGGTGCCTGTAGAGATGGCCGTCAGCGCGGTGCCCATGACCGCTCCGCGCATTTTCGGCGGGAACAGGTCGGCGAGCAGGGCGAGCGCCGTCGGCCAAGTCGCAGCCGCCGCAATCCCTTGCACGAAGCGGGCTGTAATCAGCAAGGCCATCGTTTCGGAAAAAGCGAATAGCAGCGTCGAAGCGGCAAGCCCGACCAAGCCGACGAGCAGCACTGTCCGTCTGCCCAAGCGGTCAGAGATCGGCCCGAAGATCGGCGTGGCGAGCAACATCGCGACCGCATAGCTGCTGAACAGGACGCCCATCATCGTCGAGGAAGGCTGCAGCGTTTCGGAAAAATAAGGAACGATCGGGATCAACAGGCTGTAAAGCAGCATGTCGATAAACAAAATCAGAATCACAAAAAGCAAACCGGTACGTTGCGGCTTTGTCATTTGCGTGAAAAAAGACATCATCAACACCTCATCCCATCTAACTCAAAAAACTATTTTTGTTTTATTAGTTTTCGCAAAAAAAGGGAATAAAAGGGGTCACCTTTTATCCACGGGCACGAGTCCGTACAACAGAACGTCTACAATCGCGGCCAAAGCTTCCGATACGGTAATCTGGTTTTGCATGTAGAAACGCTGGTCGAGCGTCGAATTGACCGCGTCCACGATCAGCTTCATCATCAGCGTGACATTCATGTTGACGATCAGCCCTTCCTTGATTCCTTGCTCGATCAGTCCGCGCAGCGTCTGCCAGTCATCCGAGAGCGCGGAGTCGACCAAGGCCCATTGCTCCGGGTAGTAGCGCTTCATCTGTTCGAGAATGCGCAAATCGTAAAACTCGTAGTGTGTCGGCAAAACCATCATGACGCCTTTGATTTTTTCGATCAGGGAAAGACTGTAGTCGTCGAGAATTTGCTTTGTTTTTTCATCGGCCTCGGCAAACGTTTGGGAGATGATCGCCTCGAGAATCTCCACCTTCGAGGAAAAGTGCTCGTAGAGCGTCCGCTTGCTGATGCCGAGCCTGCGAGCCAGGTCGTCCATGGAAAACTTCATGCCCTTGTCTCTGATCTCATCAATAAAACCTTTCATGATCCGGTCTTTCATCGCCATCGACCCCCTGCCTAACCACCGGTTGAAAACCGGATAAACAAAAATAGTTTTCTTAGTGTTTCCATTATGGCACAAAGCCGTTGTCCACGGCAAGCGGCAGCTAATGTTTTTCTTTTGCAACAGGGTGGTCGATTATGGTATAGTAGGTGCCGAAATCGCGGTTGATGGCTGCACATCATATGGAGGTGCCCCGTGTTTTTAAACAAGCTGATGCCCAGTCAGTTCGTGGAGTCTATCCATCACATTGATATAGATCAATTGAAACGAAATAAAATCCGCGCGGTGATTACAGATTTGGACAACACCCTTGTAGAATGGGACAGGCCAGAAGCTACCCCGGAAGTAATAAGCTGGCTCGGGCGCTTGCACGATGCAGGCATCCAGGTCACGGTCGTGTCCAACAACAACAAGGAGCGCGTCCAGCGCTTCTGTGCACCGCTCGATCTCGGTTTTATTTGTGCGGCGAGAAAGCCGACAAACCGTGCCTTTTTGCAGGCGGTTCGGCAAATGAATGTGACGATTGCCGAGACGGTCGTGATCGGCGATCAATTGTTTACCGATGTGCTGGGAGGAAATCGGCTGGGGTTTCATACGATCCTGGTCGTGCCTGTGGCCCAGACGGACGGTTTCTGGACGCGCTTTAACCGTCAGATGGAGCGCGTGGCTTTGAGCTGGATGGAAAGGAAAGGAATGGTTTCGTGGAGGAGAAAAGCATGACGGAACAAACAATCGGCACTTGTGCCGGCTGTGGTATTGCGCTTCAGACCGAGGATGCGAAAAAGCCCGGCTATGCGCCTGAATCGGCGCTGGGCCGCAAAGTGGTGATCTGCCAGCGCTGCTATCGCATCAAGCACTACAACGAAGTCGCGCCAGTGGCGATGGGCGATGACGACTTCCTGAAAATTTTGGACGGCATCGGCTCGACACAGTCTCTGGTCGTCATGGTCGTCGATATTTTCGACTTCCAGGGCTCCTGGCTCAGAGGCTTGCCGCGCTTCGTCGGCAACAACCCGATTTTGCTCGTCGGCAACAAGGTGGACCTTTTGCCGAGAAACATCAACCTGAACCGTGTACGCAACTGGATGCAGCACGAAGCGAAGGAACGCGGCCTGCGCCCGGAAGACATCGTGCTCATCAGTGCGCAAAAAGGGCAGCATATCGACGAGTTGCTCAACCGGATCGGGGAACTGCGCAAAGGACGCGATGTGTACATCGTCGGCGTGACCAATGTCGGCAAGTCGACGATGATTAACCGCATCCTGCACGACTACGGAGCGGCAGAGCTTACGATTACGACCTCGCCGTTTCCAGGCACGACCCTGGACAAAATCGAAATCCCGCTGGAAGACGGACGCTCCATTTTCGATACGCCGGGCATTATCAACCGCGATCAGATCGGGCACATGATTTCTCCATCCGATCTGCGGAAAATCACGCCGAAAAGCCGGATCAACTCCAAGGTGTACCAGCTTGAAGATGGGCAAACCTTGTTCCTGGGCGGACTTGCCCGCATTGACTTTGTACGCGGACCGAAGCAGCCGTTTGTCGTCTATGTCGACAACGACCTGTACATTCACCGCACGAAGCTGGAAAAGGCGGACGAGGTGCTGCAAAAGCATCACGGCACATTGCTCGTGCCCCCTACCGGGGAGGAAGCGGCCAAAGCATTGCCGCCGTTTGTGAAGCATTCGTTCAAGGTCAAGCAGTCGCAAATCCCTACGGATATCGTCATTTCCGGCTTGGGCTGGGTGACGATTCAAGGCAAGTACGAAGCGAACGTCGTCGTTCACGCGCCAAAAGGGGTAAGCGTGGGCATGCGCAGAGGTTTGATCTAGCCTTTTGCCAGCGACGCGCATGATGGCGTCTTTTGCTTTGCGCCATATGCTAGAGAGAGAAGCTACGGGGGAGGAAAAGCTCCATGATTACAAGCAAAACACAGTTGGTCGGCCTGTTTGGACATCCGGTATCCCATTCGCAGTCTCCGATGATGCACAATGCTGCTTTTGCTGAGACCGGACTCGACTTTGCCTACTCGGCTTTCGACGTCGAACCGGAAGCGCTGGAGGACGCGGTAGCGGGGATTCGCGCATTGGGCCTTCGCGGAATTAACGTCACGATCCCGCACAAGGTCGCGATCATGCCGATGCTCG
This sequence comes from Brevibacillus sp. FW301-21C12A, assembly GCF_058788915.1. Taxonomy (NCBI): domain Bacteria; kingdom Bacillati; phylum Bacillota; class Bacilli; order Caryophanales; family Paenibacillaceae; genus Brevibacillus; species Brevibacillus sp. FW301-21C12A. The sequence goes on along the minus strand of NZ_JBYTBG010000014.1, from coordinate 22,921 downwards.
ATGAAATTGATCCGCTGGCGAAGCGAATCGGCGCCGTCAATACCGTGGTGAGCAAAGATGGCAGGCTGATCGGCTACAATACAGATGGCATGGGCTACGTCCGCTCCCTTGTGGAAGAGACGGGAATCGTGCTGGACAAGCAAATTGTCACCATGATGGGCGCGGGCGGTGCTGCCCGTGCCGTTGCGTTTACGCTCGCCGAAAAAGGCGTAAAGGAAATCCGCATCATCAATCGCTCGCGGGAAAGAGCCGCCGTGCTGGCCGAGCATGTAGGCACGATCGTTCCGACGCGAATCGTCGAGCAGGGCGAAGGCAAAGACGCGATCGCGGACTCTTCGCTTTTGATTAATACGACGTCCATCGGAATGCTGCCAAACGTGCAGGACACCCCGGTGCCAGCAGACTGGCTTCACTCCGGGCTGATTGTCAGCGACCTGATTTACAACCCGCTGGAGACAAGACTGCTCCGCGAAGCGCAGGCGATCGGCGCGACTGTTCACTCCGGCGTCGGCATGTTTGTGAACCAGGGCGCCCTTGCTTTTGAGCTGTGGACGGGAACCGACGCACCGACGGAAGTCATGCGCGAAGTCGTCTTGCAGCAACTGACGAAAACAACCTGATCGAACATGATTGCAGGAACTAAAGGAGGCATGCCGATGTTGACCGGCAAGCAAAAGCGCTTTTTGCGCGCAGAAGCTCATCATCTCACCCCGATTTTCCAGGTAGGAAAAGGCGGCGTTAACGAAAATATGATTACCCAGATCAAGGAAGCGCTGGAAGTGCGCGAGCTGATTAAAGTCGCGATTTTGCAAAACAACAGCGACGACAAGCATGAAGTAGCAGAAGAACTGGCAGCAGGTGCGGGTGCCGAGCTGGTGCAACTGATTGGCCATACGGTTGTCTTGTACAAAGAGTCCCGGGAGCACAAGACGATCAAGCTGCCGTAAGTGATCGAACACCATGAAGGACGCACGAAAAAAAGTCGGGATCATGGGCGGCACATTTGATCCCATCCATTGCGGCCACTTGCTGGCGGCTGAACAGGCCAGAGAGCAGGCTGGACTTGACGAGGTCTGGTTTATGCCATCGCACATTCCGCCGCACAAGAGCAGGGAGGGGCTGACAGAGGCGCATCATCGCCTGCAAATGGTTCAGCTCGCCATAGCCGATCACGAGTCGTTTCGCGTGACGGATATCGAACTGGCCCGAAAAGGCCCCTCTTACACGTACGATACGATGGTTCTGCTCACGCAGCAGTTTCCTGATTGTCAGTTTTCTTTTATTATTGGGGGAGACATGGTAAAAATCTTGCCCAAATGGTACCAGTTCCAACAGTTGATCCGCATGGTACGCTTTATAGGTCTGGCGCGACCGGGCACGGAGTTGGAGCGGGAGGCGTGCGAGTACGTCACCTTCGTGGAGATGCCGGTCTGGGACATCTCTTCCACGTTAATCCGGGAAAAGGCGGCGGCGGGCAAAAGCATCCGCTATCTGGTACCTGATGCTGTGGAGCGTTATATAAAGGAGAACCGATTCTATGAAACTCTTGTCTAATCGGGAGGAACTGCTTGCGCGCATCCGGGCGCAAATGCACGAGAAGCGCTACAAGCATACTTTGGGGGTCGCCCAGTCTGCCCGCGAGCTTGCACAGCGATACGGCGCTGACCCTGACAAAGCCGAGCTTGCCGGACTTTTGCACGACTACTGCAAATGCTGGCCCGTGGAGAAAATGTTCGAAATTCTCGTTCGCCACGATATGCCGACAGAGCTGTTGGAAGGGGAAAAAGAGCTGTGGCACGCTTTTGCCGGGGCAATCGTCATTCAGAACGACCTGGGAGTGACGGACCCGGATATTTTGCAAGCCGTTCGCTACCATACGACAGGGCGAGCCGGGATGTCCCTGTTAGAAAAAGTGGTTTGTGTGGCAGACTATATAGAACCGAACCGGAATTTTCCTGGCGTGGAGCAGATTCGCACGCTGGCCGAGAAAGACCTTGATGCCGCCCTGGCTCTCGCTTTGGGAGGCACGATCCAGTTTTTGATAGAAAAGCAGAAGACGGTCTATCCGCTGACGCTTACCGCTTATAACGATCTGGTATCCCGCAAAGGGAAAGAAGGAGGGTTTTGATGGTTAAAACAGTAGAAGAGTTGGCTCGCTTGGTAGTGAAGGCAGCAGAAGACAAAAAGGCAGAAAATCTGAAGGTGCTGGACATCAGCAAGCTTTCGGTGATTGCAGACTACTTCATGATCTGCCACGGAAACAACGAGCGTCAGGTGCAGGCGATCGTGCGCGAAATTCGCGATCAAGCCCACAAAAACGGTTTTGACGTTCGCGGCATTGAAGGCGCGGATGAGGGACGCTGGGTGCTCGTCGACCTCGGCGATATCGTGATTCACGTCTTCCACCGCGAAGATCGCGAGTTTTACAATCTGGAGCGACTGTGGAAGGATGCAGAAGAAGTGTCCTTCGCTGCGCAAGGGTAAAAACGGATGGCGTACGCACACATGGCCGCAGTTTACGACAGGCTGATGGCGGACACCCCCTACGATCAATGGCTGGACTGGGTCGAGCGCACCTGGCAAAAGGGAGAGGCTCCAAAACGAGTCATTGATCTGGGCTGCGGGACGGGATCGATTGCGATTCCGCTGGCCAAGCGCGGCTATCGGGTCACGGGCGTCGATCTGTCCGCCGAGATGCTGGCGATTGCCTACGACAAAATGCGGCAGGAGCAAGTAGAGGTGGCGTGGGTCGAGCAGGATATGCGCGAGCTTTCCTTGCCGGAGGCGGACGCGGTCATTTCCTTGTGCGACTCTCTCAGCTACCTGACAGAAGAAGCGGACGTGCAGGAGACGTTTCGGCGCGTCTTCGCTCACCTTGCTCCCGGGGGAAGCTTTTTGTTCGATGTGCACAGCCCGTACAAAATGCTGCATATTTTCGGCGACGAGACATTCACCTACGTCGACGATGAGGTTTCGTACATTTGGCATTGTTTTTGCGATCCGCTGCGCCTGGAGGTAGAGCACCAGCTCACCTTTTTCGTCCGCCAGCCAAACGGCTTGTACGAGCGGCTGGAGGAGGAGCATTGGCAAAGAGCCTACCAGCCGGTCCAACTGATGCGCTGGCTGGCCGACGCGGGCTTCACGGACATCGTCATTACGGCAGACTATTCGGATTTGCCGCCGCAGGAAGCGAGCGAACGCTTATTTTTTGCCGCTCGCAAGCCGTAGGGTTTGACACGGTTGGTTTATATTGACTATAATGGCGTTATAACTACAAATTTCGACGCGTTTAAGAGGAATAGTAGGAATATGCCCCGCGCATACAGAGAGTTGACGGCAGGTGCAAGTCAACCCGGGACTATCTGAACTCGCCTCCCAGCACTTGCCCCGAAGGCCATGTGTACATGGTTGCGTAAGGGCAGGCGGCTCATCCCCGTTACGGATTTCAAGTGGGTGAATGCTTTTTCATTCGCCAATCTGGGTGGTACCGCGGGAATATAAACAAACCTCTCGTCCCTTTCGTAGAACGACTGGGGACGTGGGGTTTTCTTTATACTGGACCGGAATGTACAGATTCTTATCCGGTATAAGTGCAACGAAGGCTACGCCAATGGCTCGGTGTAGCCGAGTTTTCATTTTTTACCTATTTCAAGATGGGAGTGCTCTACCATGGTTTTCAGTCATCGTGATGTTGAAAAAAAGTGGCAACAATACTGGGAGCAAAACAAGACCTTCAAAACTTCCGAGGACCCGAACAAGAAAAAGTTTTACGCACTCGATATGTTCCCGTATCCATCTGGTGCCGGGCTGCACGTCGGACACCCGGAAGGCTATACGGCTACCGATATTTTGTCCCGCATGAAGCGGATGCAAGGCTACAACGTGCTCCATCCAATGGGCTGGGATGCGTTTGGCTTGCCAGCCGAGCAGTACGCGCTCGATACGGGGAATGACCCTGCGGAGTTCACAGAAAAAAACATCAACACGTTCCGCCGCCAAATCAAGTCGCTCGGCTTCTCCTACGACTGGGACAGAGAGATCAACACGACCGATCCGCACTACTACAAATGGACCCAGTGGATTTTTACGAAGCTGTATGAGCACGGCCTGGCCTACGTTGACGAAGTAGCCGTGAACTGGTGCCCGGCGCTGGGAACCGTTCTGGCCAACGAAGAAGTCATTGACGGCAAAAGCGAGCGCGGCGGCCATCCGGTCGAACGCCGCCCGATGAAACAATGGGTATTGAAAATTACCGCGTATGCGGAAAGACTGCTCGAAGACCTGGAAGAGCTGGACTGGCCGGAGAGCATCAAGGAAATGCAGCGCAACTGGATCGGCCGTTCCGAAGGGGCAGAGGTTACGTTTGCTATTGAGGGACACGACCAGACCTTTACTGTCTTCACGACCCGCCCGGATACGCTCTACGGCGCCACCTACACGGTACTCGCTCCCGAGCACAAGCTGGTGGAACAGATTACGACGCCAGAGCAGAGAGCAGCGGTAGAAGCTTACCTGGAGCAGACGAAGCACAAAAGCGATCTGGAGCGTACCGACCTGGCGAAAGAAAAGACAGGGGTATTCACAGGCGCCTATGCGATCAACCCGGTTAACGGCGAACGTCTGCCGATCTGGATTGCCGATTACGTGCTGATTAGCTACGGAACAGGCTCGATCATGGCTGTACCGGCGCACGATGAGCGCGACTACGAGTTCGCCAAGACGTTTGATCTGCCAATCAAAGCGGTCATCGCAGGCGGAGACATTTCCAAGGAAGCGTACACAGGCGACGGAGAACACATCAACTCCGGCATGCTCGATGGCCTGAACAAAGAACAGGCGATCAACAAAATGATCGAATGGCTGGAGAAAGAAGGCAAAGGCAGCCGCAAAGTGACCTACCGTCTGCGCGACTGGCTGTTCAGCCGTCAACGCTACTGGGGCGAGCCAATTCCAATCCTGCATCTGGAAGACGGCACAATGAAAACTGTGCCAGAATCCGAATTGCCGATCATGCTGCCTAAAACAAAAGAAATCAAGCCGTCCGGCACAGGCGAATCGCCGCTCGCCAACATCACCGACTGGCTGAACACCGTCGATCCGGAAACCGGCAAGAAAGCGCGCCGCGAGACGAACACCATGCCGCAATGGGCGGGCAGTTGCTGGTACTTCCTGCGCTTTATCGACCCGCACAACGACAAAGCTTTGGCCGATCCGGAAAAGCTGAAACAATGGCTGCCAGTCGACATCTACATCGGCGGTGCAGAGCACGCTGTATTGCACTTGCTCTACTCCCGCTTCTGGCACAAATTCCTGTACGACATCGGCGTCGTGCCAACCAAGGAGCCATTCCAGAAGCTGTTTAACCAAGGCATGATCCTCGGTGAAAACAACGAAAAAATGAGCAAGTCCAAAGGCAACGTCGTCAACCCGGACGATATCGTCAACAGCCATGGTGCCGACACGCTCCGCCTGTACGAAATGTTCATGGGGCCGCTGGATGCATCCATCGCCTGGTCGACAAAAGGTCTCGATGGCGCGCGCCGCTTCCTGGACCGCGTGTACCGCCTGTTCGTTCAAGACAACGGCGAGCTGAACCCGAAAATCGTCGATACGAACAAACCGACCAGCATGGAGCGCGTCTACCATCAAACCGTGAAAAAAGTGACGGAAGACTACGAGGGCCTGCGCTTCAATACAGGGATCTCCCAGTTGATGGTATTCGTCAACGAAGCGTACAAAGCAGACGTCCTGCCGAAAAAATACATGGAAGACTTCGTGAAAATGCTGTCCCCGATCGCCCCGCACTTGGGCGAGGAACTGTGGGAAAAACTCGGCCACAACGATACAATCGCTTACGAGCCATGGCCAACCTACGACGAGTCGAAGCTGGTCGAGGACGAAGTGGAAATCGTCATCCAGATCAACGGCAAAAACAAGGAAAAAATGCTCATTGCCTCCGACTCGACCAAGGAACAAATGGAGGAGCTGGCACTCAGCAACGAGCTGATTAAGGAACTGATCGAAGGCAAGACAATCGTCAAAATCATCGCCGTGCCTGGCAAGCTGGTTAATATTGTGGTTCGTTAGTCGGATTAGACGCAAGATCCAGAAGGCGGGCCAGATAAACGACTCGCTAGTCGCACGAAAAGCGTCTATCGCTCACCGTCGGCTTGTCATCCTCTCGTGATGGCAAGCGGGTGAGAGGTGAAAGGAAAAAGGAGTGGAGCCTGTTTGAATAACAGGTTTCCGCTCCTTTTTTCGTACTGCCAGTTTTCTGATACTGACAGCGTGCTTGTCGTCGCTCTGCAAGGCTCGCAACTGCAAGCAACCCACGCTCTCGCAGCTACTGCGGCTGTTCGTTCAAATAACGGTCGAGCAGTTCCTGATCCTCGGCGAACTTCGCGCGCGTGCGCCGGAATACCTCTGCAAAAATGCCGGGCAGCTTGCTTTGCAAAGGAATCAGCCCTTCGCCGGTGATTCCTCCGGGGACGCAGACGCGCTGCTGCAAGGAAGGGAGCGTGAATTTTTCTTCGCGCAACAGATCGGCCACTCCGATCAGCATCTGCGAGGTCAAATAAGTAGCGGCTTCTGTCGAGATGCCTGTCTCTTCGACGGCATCCTGAATCATCTGCTGCAAAATATAGCTCAAAAAGGCAGGGCCGCAACTGGCGATGTCGGAAGTGATTCGCAAGAAAGGCGCGGTGATCTCGACAGGCGTGCTGATGTGGGCAAACAGGTTGCGAATATAATGGCGCTGCTCTTCGTCGACGCGCGCACCGAATTCGCACAGGCTCACGCCGCTCTGCGCCGCGTTGGTAATGCTCGGAACGACCCGGGCGATGGCGCAAGGTACTTTTGACTCAAGATGCTCCAGCTTGATCGGGCTGGTGATCGTGACGATAAGCTGTTCCGCCGTCAGGACAGGGGCGAGTTGCTCGAGCAGCACGCTGTACTCCAGCGGCTTGACGCACAGCAGGATCATGTCGGCTTCTCTGGCCAAATCCACATTGCTATGGGCGACCGCCAGCCCGCCAAGCCGCTTAGCGAGCTGTTCGGCTTTTTCGATCGTGCGGTTGCTGATGGTGATCTGGCTGGGAGACAGCGCTTTGGCGGACAGCAATGCTTCAATCAAGATACTGCCCATGCTGCCCGTACCAATGAACCCGATTTTATCCATGGGCATACCTCCCTCCGATATTCTTTCCCCATTCTATGTGAGAAGATCGGCAATCATGACCGGACAGTGCTTTATTGCGCAACGATCTGGTCTTTGATCCGCTCGAACATCTTTGCCCCGATCCCAGAAACCTTTTTCAATTCGTCGGCGGAACGGAAGCGGCCGACTTGCGAACGGTAGTCCAAAATCGCTTTTGCTCGCGCCTCCCCGATTCCTGGCAAGCTCATCAGTTCCTCGACGGTCGCTGTGTTGAGATTGAGCAGCTTGGCTTTTGGCACAGCGCCGCCAGTCCCCGCAGCACGGGTCACGCTCGCGGGCACTGGCGAAAGGGGAGGCGCGCCAACTGCCGATCCAGGCCCGCCAGTCGCGCTGCCTTTTGCCGGAACCAAAAGCGCAGTCCCATCTGCCAACGGCTCAGCCAGATTGATTTGATCGAGGTCCGCTTCGGGCAGGGCGCCGCCAGCCTGTTCGATCGCGTCCGCTACGCGCATGCCCGGCGTGAAGCGGTACAGTCCCGGCTGTTTCACCTTGCCCTTTACGTCGACGTAGAGAGGCGGAGGGGCGGGCTTTCGTTCGACTGCGGCTTCCGCTTCGCTGCGGGCGTGCGCATCAGATGGTTGGTCAAGGACAGGCTCCCGTTTCTGTAGGGCAGTTTCCGGCTGCCCGACGCGCTCCCTTTCCGCATAGGCAGAGGAAACGAGCGGTACACCGACGGTCTCTGCCCGCTGCTCCCCCTGGTAGAGCCAAAAGCTGACGGCCACAAACAAGGTCGCCGCCACGATCAGGACCAGGCGTCGATGACGTTCCCACCAATCCAACAGCATAGCAAAAGACCCTCCCTTACCTCGCGTGTGCTTGTGGAATAGAGCGAAAGCATTCTCTAGTCACAATCTACGAAAAGTAAAAGAGGGTCTGCAAATATTTTTGCGTAGGCACGCTACCGGCTTTTAGCCGATATGCTGCAGCGAATTTTTCTTGCGGCGAATGTCTACATTCGGGCTGACGTACGGATCGAACGTATATTTTTGCTCGATAAAGATTTGGTGCCACAGCATGAAAACGAGGATCGTCCAGATTTTGCGACTATAGTCGGCATTTCCTTCACGGTGTTCGTCGAGCATGTAGAGCACGTAGGCCTTATTAATCAAATTGTCTACCTTCGATTCGAAAATGATCTCTTTTGCCCATTTGTAAAATTCGTTTTTCAGCCAATGGCGAGTCGGAACCGGGAAGCCAAGCTTCTTCTTCGACTTGATTTCCGGCGGCAGGAAGTCTTTCATCGCTTCGCGCAGCACGTGCTTGGTCGTGCCGTTGGCGATCTTGTACTTCGTCGGAATGGTAGCGGCGAACTCGAACACTTTCAGGTCGATGAAAGGAACGCGCAGCTCCAATGAGTTTGCCATCGTCATTTTGTCGGCTTTCATCAAAATGTTTCCGCGCAGCCAGGTGTGAATGTCCAAATACTGCATCTTGGTCACGTCATCGTACTGGGAAGCGCGCTTGTAAATCTCTTCTGTGATCGTAAACGGCGAGACGTACGATTCGGAACGGGCGATGTCGTCCATCACGACGCGTCTTTTCATCTCTTCGCTGAAGATCAGGGCGTTGCCGAAAAAGCGCTGTTCCACCGTCTTCGAGCCGCGGATAAGGAAGTTTTTCCCTTTTACCTGATCGGGCAGGCGCTGTGCCATGTAACCGATCGACTGGCGCATCCAGCCAGGCATGCCGGAAAACATCTTGAGCGAGCTAGGCTCCCGGTAAATGTTGTACCCGCCGAAAAACTCATCGGCGCCTTCGCCGGACAAGACGACGGTGACGTGCTCGCTCGCCATTTGCGCGACGAAGTAGAGCAGGATGGCGGAAGGGTCCGCTACCGGTTCGTCCTGGTGCCAGATGAGGCGTGGCAGTTCATCCATGTACTGCTGGGCGTTGACGACCCGCTCGAAGTGCTCGGTGCCCAAAAAGGCAGCCGTCCGCTTCGCGAAGTCCAGCTCGCTGTAACCAGGAATGTCCGAGCCGACGGAAAAAGTTTTCACAGGCTCAAAGGTGCGCAGCATGGCGACGATGCTGCTGGAGTCGACGCCGCTGGAAAGGAAAGCGCCGCGCGGAACCTCGCTGATCCGGTGCTTGTCGATGGATTCCAGCATCACGCTGCGAGTCCCTTCCACGAAGTACGAGAACGGCTTGCTCTCGTCTGGCTTGAACTCCACGTCCCAGTAACGCTCCAGCTTGATCTGGTCGTTCTCGATGATGAACGAGTGGGCTGGCGGGATGCGGTATATGCCCTGATACATCGTTTCGGGATCAGGAACGTATTGGAAAGTCAAATAGTGGTAAAAGCCGTTGTGGTTCACCTCGCGCGTAAAGCCGGGTAGCTCCAGCAGGCTTTTGATCTCGCTGGCGACGCCGATGGAATCATTCGTTTCCACATAGTAGAGCGGCTTGATCCCAAAATGGTCGCGCGCGCCAAACAGCCGTTTTTTGCGCGAGTCGTAAATGGTAAAGCCGAACATCCCGCGCAAGTGCTTGGGCGCGTCCGTCCCTACCTCTTCATAGAGGTGAAGGATGGTTTCAATATCAGAATCGGTATGGAATACGTGACCGGCGTCCTTTAACCATTGCTGCAATTCCTTGTAGTTGTAAATTTCTCCGTTGCCAATAATCCAGATGTCACGCGTTTCGTTAAACAGCGGTTGATGCCCGCCTTCCACGTCGATGATGCTTAAACGACGAAAGCCCAGGGCGATGTTGTCTTCGAGATGAAAACCATCGTCATCTGGACCACGGTGCAGGATGACACCAGTCATCGCGCTGATCGCTTCTTGTCTAACTGGCATTTGCCGCTTGTTGTAGAGTGTTACGATTCCACACATATGAAATGACTCTTCCTCTCACTGGATTGCTCCTGCTAACTCTATCACGTATCGCAAGTTGGCGCAATCTCTTCTGGATGCCCGGTCCTGTGCGCAAAACGGTTGCACAGCCAGGGGGAAAAAGGACCCTCATCTCTTCTATTTTTGTCCGCCTGTCAGGGGATATACTCTCCGCAGGAAAAGAACAGTTCGACAAATGGACGGAGGGGGAGACGATGTCACTTTGGAATGCGAGCTTGGCCGTGATGAGCGGCTTGCTCCTGTCGGCGTATGCGCATCCCGTCTGGCTGCTCGGAGCGGCCGGGGCGTGGGCGGCAGCGGCTGCGTTTGTTCCGCGCGCCTATCGAGGCCGCCTCGCTGTTTACTCCTTCCTCTCTATTCTAGCAGGTCTCTATTTTTATGGGTACGAGATTCTCCAGCAGTCGGAAATGAAACCGTTGGCGGCACAGGAGCGAACCGTATGGGTGCGCGGAGAAATCGCTTCTGGCGTCAAACGGGACGGCGATGTCGCCCGCTTCTTTGCGGATGTGGGCCAGTGGCGCGAAGAGGGCGAAAGCTGGCAGCAGCTTGGCCTAAACGAAACGATCGTTCTGCGCGTCAAATTGAGTGCAGCGGAGGAAGCGGCAGCAGTCGAGAAGTGGCGCACAGGCAGCGAGCTTGTGGCACTTGCCCGGCTCGGACTGCCGCAAGGAGCGCGCAACCCGCACGCCTTTGACTATGCGCGCTACCTGCACTGGCAAGGGGTACACGTCGTGGCGGAGACAGCCTTCCGGGACGCGAGGGTAGAGGCGGCAGCGAGCATTCAAGGGAGTTTTCAGGAGTGGCAAAAGGCGGGGGCCGAGCGGATCGAAAGCTTGTTTGCCGATCGGGAAACAGCCGGTTATATGAAGTCATTGCTGCTGGGGCTTGGCCAAGACGTGACGCCTGAGCTGGAATCGATGTACGCCAATTTGGGACTCAGCCACGTTCTCGCGATTTCCGGCTTGCATGTGACGCTGGTCACCTCGATGTTCATGTGGTGTCTGGACAGGCTGGGAGTAAGCCGCAGGTGGGGGCTTTTTGCGACTGTTTCTTTGCTCGTCGGATATGTCCTGCTGGTCGGGGCGAGCGCATCGGCTGTCCGCTCCGGCTTGATGGGCGGTGTCGGGCTTGTTTGCCAGGTGGCAGGAAAAAGGCTGGATGGAAAAGAAGTTTGGGCAGGTGCCTTGCTGGTCATGCTTGCGGTAAATCCGTACCAGTTGTGGCATGTCGGGTTTCAACTGTCTTTTGCGGTCACGCTGGGGCTTATTCTGTTTGTCCCGTACAGCCTGCACGTGTTTGAGCGGGTACCTGTCTGGATCAGGACGCTCGTTGCGGTCACGTTTTCCGCCCAACTCGTCTCTTTTCCGTTTCTCATCTATCACTTTCATCAGTTTTCGCCGCTGTCCTGGCTGGTCAACCTCCTGGCTACACCTGTGCTTTCCTTGCTCGTCCTGCCGCTCGGCTACATCGCGATCGTGCTTGCTCTCGTCCATCCGGCGCTTGCGGCCGTTCCTGTCTGGCTTACGACCCGCCTGCTCGGCTGGATTCACGAGCCGCTGTACGCGCTGGATCAACAGGTGATTCCATTTACCTACTGGCCGCATCCAAAGTGGTGGTGGCTACTTCTGTACGCCTGTTTTCTCGGGATGCTGCCCATATTATGGAATCGCGGCTACCACCGCAAACAAGACGTTGCGCTTTGTTTGGCCTTATTTCTCGGGCTTTTGGTCGCGGCACGCCAGCCGCTTGCAGGCAGCGATGAAGTGCGGATTACCTTCCTCGATGTCGGGCAAGGGGATTCCATCGTTGTCGAAATTGGCACCGAGAAGGTATACTTAATGGATGCAGGTGGGACAATGCGCCATCCGGCAGCGGAACCGTGGATGGAGAAGCGCGACCCTTTTGAAGTAGGCAAGGACGTCGTTCTCCCGTTTCTCATGGCGCGTGGGATCGAAAAAATTGATCGTGCCATCATGACGCATGGCGACCTGGACCACATTGGAGGAATGGAAGCGCTGGTTTCCCGCTTTTCTTTCGGGGAGGTACTGGTGAACGGACAAGTACCTGAAGCAAAGGAAGCACAGATTCGCGAGCTTTTTCGCGAAAGAGGCGTCCCGATCACGACTGGCACTCCCGGTCAGGTATGGTCAGATGGACCGGAAATCGAATGGAAATGGCTTCATCCTGGAGAAACGACACTCCGCGGCAACGACGCCTCCGTCGTTCTTCAGCTTACCGCATACAACAAAACGGTTTTGTTTACAGGCGACATCGAACGAAGCGGAGAAGCAGTGCTCGTCCAAAACGGCCTGTCACCCGTAGATGTATTGAAGGTCGCCCACCACGGCAGCAATACTTCCAGTACCGAGGAGCTGCTGGCGGCGACGGCTCCCAAAGCAGCGGTCATTTCGGCAGGGGTGAACAATCGGTATGGACATCCTGCCGTCCAGGTGCTGCAGCGTTTGGGGAAATACGGCACCACGATTTACCGGACAGATCGGCACGGTGCGATTACGTTGATTATCTCGCCTGCCGGACTGTCTTGGAATACCCAACAATTGGATACATAATATGGTTGCAACCTTTTTCATGAGCGACCCGTCTGTAGGGGGGAGAGGAGATTATGCAGGAAGCAGAACTGATCAGGCTGGCGCAATCCGGGGATCATGATGCGCTTGTCGAGCTGCTTCGATCCGTTGAGACCTCCGTTTACCGAAGCGCTTATTATATTCTGGGAAATGAACAGGACGCGCTCGATGCTGCTCAGGAAGTGCTTATTCGCATTTATCGCAAGTTGGACACCTATCAGGAAAAGGCAAAGTTTTCCACTTGGGTGCAACGCATTGTCAGCAATGTCTGTATGGATAAATTTCGCGCGAAGAAGGAAACGGTCTCAATCGACGAGCATGAGCTGATAATACCTGATCGAAACAACGTAGAAGATGAGATCCTTCTCACCGGGCTGTCAAATGACATCCAGGAAGCCATCGGGAAGCTGCCCAAGCAGTACCGGATGGTTGTAGTACTCCGCTACCTGGAGGATTTATCCTATCAGGAAATAGCGGAAGCGTTGGATTTGCCGCTTAACACGGTCAAGTCGTATTTGTTTCGGGCTAGGCAACAGTTGCAAGAACTGTTGTACGACTACCAGAAAGGGGGAATCGGTTGATGACTAACGAAGAGATTTGGGAATGCATGCAGAGGGATCTGGATGGGGACTTGTCCGAACAAGAGCAGCAAGTGCTGTACACCCTTATTCAAAAAGATGCTGACCTGCAACTTATGTACAACCGTTTGAAAACTGTGTCGCAAAAACTAGAGCAGTTGCCCCCTGTCGTACCCTCATTCAGCATTGTAGATTCGATTTTGCCACAGTTGGAATCAGCGGCAGCAAAGCCGGTAGCTGTGAAATCTGCAACGATTGAGGAATCCTTGCCTACTCTTGAAGTTAAGCGCAAGTCGTCTTCGCTGTCGGAATCGAAAAAATGGAAGCGAATGAAAGTATGGCTCGCCGGACTTGGCAGCACGGCTGTTGCAGCCTGTCTGCTGATCGGCATGCTGTTCACAGGCGGCGACGGGAAGCATCCGGAGCCAGATCCGTTAAGCCAAGGTACAGACAGTGCTCCAGCCCCCGTCGTGGAGGACAAAACGGTGGTGTACGGACCAGAAGCTCCTACTCCAAGCACTAATCCATCTCCATCGAATAAAAAGGAAGTGGGGAAGAAGTCCGAGGAAACTCCGCCTAAGAAAAAAACGTCCAAGCCGCCTGCGCAAACCGATCAAAAGCCACCGGTCAAGCCGCCTGCCCAAAACACGACTCCGCCAGCTTCGAAGCCCGCAGTTGCTCCAAAGCCTGTAGTGACAGAGGATAAGCCGCCGTCATTTCCGATCGGACTGGAAGAGAAAACGGACGAAGATGACAACAAACATGCGCCTGATAAAGCAGACAGGGATGAAGACGAGGAGAAAGACAGCAAACAAGACAAAAAGAAGGAGCAGGAAAACCAGCAAGAGAATGATGAATAATCATCCAGCTTTTTTCCTGTTTCAGGGCAAACGTGTTTTTCAAATGTGGACTGGCACCACTAAGGGGGTTCTTGCGTAAAGTACATTATCAAGCACCCCCTGCTTACCGTTTGGGGAGGAGGAATCCCGGGGCTTTTCCCTAAACGTTTACATAGAGGTGCCAACGGATGGAAAAACCGCTACCTGTTCAATCGGTAGCGGTTTTTTTGGTCGCTGACCAGGCAAAAAGATGGGCAAGTCAAGTTTTCTAATGCTATAATGACGCAGATAAGTTGCAAGGAAAGGGAGAGAAAACGCATGCCACTCCTGTCGGCCATTCGGGAAATCCGGCAAAAGCACTTTTCGCCGCTGTACGTGCTTTTCGGCCCGGAATCGTTTTTAGCCGAAGAATTTTTGTCGCTGGCCAAAAACGAAATGATTGACCCGCAGTTTCGCGATCTCAACATGAGTGTCTACGATTGTACGGAGACGGGACTCGCGGACATATTGCAAGACGCGGAAACTTTGCCGTTTTTGGGAGAGCATCGCCTCGTGATTGCCAAACACGCGTATTTTTTGACGGGGAGCAAGCCGCAGACGAAAGTGGAGAGCGATCCGGATGCGCTGCTTGCCTATTTGCAAAATCCGCCTCCGTACACGACGCTGATTTTACATACAGAAGCCGAAAAGCTGGACGAGCGCAAAAAGCTCGTCAAGACGCTGCAGCAAAAAGCGAAGGTCATTCCGTTTCCGCTGTTAAAGGACGCGGATTTGTACGGCTGGGTAGAGCGGCAGGCAGACAAGTACCAGGCGCGGATCGGGCGCCCGCAGGCGATGAAGCTGGTGGAGCGCGTCGGCCACGAGCTGCGGCTGTTGGACAAGGAAGTGGAGAAGCTCGCTTTGTACGTAGGAGCGGGGGCCAGCATTACGGATGAGGTGATCGAAACGCTCGGCGCACGGACGCTGGAGCAGGATGTTTTCGGGCTGATCGAGCAGGTCGCGTCAGGGAAGTTGGACAGGGCGTTGCGGATGATGTACGACTGCATGAAGACAGGCGAGGAGCCAATCAAGCTGATTGCGCTGTTGGCGAGACAGTTTCGCATGCTGCTGCACGTCAAGCAGCTCTCGCCGCGCGGTTATTCGCAGCAGCAGATGGCAGGCATGATAAAAATGCATCCGTACGCCGTGAAAAAAGCGATGGAGCAGGCGCGCCATTTTTCCGAGGATTCGTTGAAAAGGCTGCTGGGGATTCTGGCAGAAGAAGATTTTCGCATGAAGTCCGGCCAGGTGGACAAGCGTCTTGCGCTGGAGCTGTTTGTGGCACGGGCCCATGCCGAGCGGCAAGCAACGACGAGCTAGCGCCAAACATAAAAAAACCCCATGAACGTGACGTTCGCGGGGTTTTTTCGGTTGGTCTCTTACGCTACAGGAGCGCTCAGAACGTTGAGCTTTTTCATCAAACGAGACTTTTGACGGTTTGCTGCGTTTTTATGAATGAGACCTTTCGAAGCGGCCTTGTCCAGCTTTTTCACAGCCACCAGAAGAGTGGATTTCGCCAATGCTACATCAGAAGCGGCGACAGCTTTCTCAAAGCTCTTGATCGAAGTGCGCAGATCAGACTTTTGAGAAGCACGGTGTGCGCGACGCTTTTCGATTGTTTTGGTGCGTTTAATCGCGGATTTAATGTTTGGCATGTGTGTCACCTCCTTAGACGACCATAGACATACAGTCATACAACAAAGTAATTCTAGCATGGGCAAAGACCATTTGCAAGAAAGGATTCGGAATAAAAATAAAGGATTCAAGCAACCTAGTAGCAGGAAGAAAACGGTCACGACCGTTTTTCTCATCGAGAAGGGAGTCGATGGAACATGGCGCACAACATTGATTTGTCAGGCTACTCGATTCGGACCGATTTGGCCGTAGAGGCGCATGAGCTGGCCCAGCAGCAAAACGAAAGCAATATCGAAGGCATTTGGCTGCAAGCTGACGACCGGGAGCCGAATATCAAGGTGACGAGACTGCACGTACAGACGGAAGAGGCAGGCAAGCAAATCGGCAAGCTGCCGGGACGCTACCTGACGATAGAAGTACCCAAGCTGCGCGAAAACGATACTTCTATAGAAGAACAAGTCGCAAAGCGGTTCGCTGTGGAATTTGCCGCTTTTCTGGAGCAAATGGGAATCACGAAAGACCAAAAGGCGCTGATCGTGGGGCTTGGCAACTGGAACGTGACCCCGGACGCGCTCGGGCCGATGGTGGTGGAAAACTTGCTGATTACGCGCCACCTGTACAAGCTGGCCCCGGAAACGGTCGGGGAAGGCTATCGCGAGGTCAGTGCCATCTCGCCGGGCGTGTTGGGCATTACCGGGATTGAGACGAGCGAAATTGTTTTCGGCGTCGTGGAAAAAAGCAAGCCAGACTTCGTCATTTGCATCGACGCTCTCGCCTCCCGCGCTCTGCACCGCGTCAATACGACGATCCAAATATCGGACACAGGCATTCATCCCGGATCCGGGGTAGGGAACAAGCGCAAGGCGATCGACCAGGCGACGCTCGGGATTCCGGTGATCGCAGTCGGCGTGCCGACCGTCGTTTTTGCCTCCACGATCGTCAATGACGCGATTACGTATTTGCTGGGGCATTTTGGGCAGTCCATGGTGGAGAGCAAGCGGGCGTTCAACAAGTTGGCGCTAAGCACGGTGCCGGAGCGTAGCGAGCCGTACACCGAGGATGATTTGCCTGACATGGAATCGCGCAAAACGTTTATGGGGCTGGTAGGCTCGCTGCCGGAAGAGGAAAAGCGGCAACTGATCCACGAGGTGCTCCGGCCGCTTGGACAAGATTTGGTCGTCACGCCAAAAGAGGTGGACGACTTCATCGAAGGCGTAGCCAACGTGATCGCAACCGGGCTGAACCGCTCGCTGCATCAGGCCGTGGACGGGGACAACAGCGCCGCCTACACGCACTAGCCAAGGAGCTTGCGCGCAAAGCGCTAGATTGTGAGAGAACAGCTAGAAAAGGGTTCTATCGTCTCTATGAGGCTCATAGGCTAAAGCATAGACAAGCGTGAGAGAGAGCGTCGCGCTTCGTCCACGCAACAGCCAGAGGAGTGAGACAGATGGCGACCCTAATCCAACGCCAATTCGCAGTTCTTTCATTCATAACCGCGTTTTTGTTCGTCATGACGGGTGTGTTGTCGCTGGGAGGAAATCGCGTCGCGATCACCTCCTCCGCCATCCAGCAGGCGGCGTCGCATATATCGAGTCTGGCGAT
Source organism: Brevibacillus sp. FW301-21C12A (assembly GCF_058788915.1). Taxonomy (NCBI): domain Bacteria; kingdom Bacillati; phylum Bacillota; class Bacilli; order Caryophanales; family Paenibacillaceae; genus Brevibacillus; species Brevibacillus sp. FW301-21C12A. The sequence goes on along the minus strand of NZ_JBYTBG010000014.1, from coordinate 5,569 downwards.
TTTGAACTGGATGGGGCAGGAGATTCCGGCTCTCTCCGCTACGGTGCAGGCTTCGTCCGATGCCAGGTCCAATAGCGTGACGGGCTTTCTTTTTCAACTGGCGACCAATATTCAGCCAGGCGATTTGCGCAGCCTGCTCGGCAGAGAGCTGCCGGGGATGGTGACGACGGAGGATGCGCGGTTTGTCGTCCAGGGAAAAGGAGCTACGCTCGCTGACTTTTACGTCGAGTATCCCGCCCATCCGAAGCAGGTGGCAGATACGTCCCAGCTCGTGCCCGTCGTGGAGCCGCAAGAGCAGGCGGCGGCAAAGCCCGCAGAGGAAAAGCCCGCTCCTGTGGCAAAGCCAGCCACGACGAACGGCAAAAAAGTCGTCTTCGTCTACAATTCGCACAACCGCGAATCGTGGTTTAGTGAAACAAAGCCGGTCGGCACTTCTGTCGATCATCCGACCCGAAACATCTCCCTCGTCAGCCAACATCTGAGCGAGGCGCTGAACGAGCGGGGAATCGGTGCGGATGTAAGCAAGGACGACATTTACCAGCAGCTTCTGAACAAAAAGATGGATTACGCGCTGTCGTACGCCCAATCGTTGCAAGTAGTGAAAGCCGCTGTCGAAAAAAATCGGGAGCTGCACTACTTCTTCGACCTGCACCGCGATACGGCTCCGCGTGATCGCACGACCGTGACGATCAAAGGAAAAACGTACGCACGCGTCATGTTCGTCATTGGCAAGCGGAACAAAAGCCACGAGAAAAACGAGGCGTTCGCGACCGAACTGCACGAGCTGATGGAAAAGATGTATCCCGAGCTGTCCCGCGGCGTGATGGAAAAAGGGGCAAAAACCGATCATGGCGAGTATAATCAGTCCATCTCTCCGGGAAGCCTGTTAATGGAAATAGGTGGCACGGAGAACACCTTGCAGGAGAGCTTGAATACGGCGGAGGCATTGGCCGATGTCTTTGCCGCTTATTACCTGCAGGCCGAAAAAGTAGGCAAAACAGTAGCGGAAGAGCCTGCGAAGAGGTGATGGGCATGAACGTGACGGTGAAGCTGACAGGTCTGTTAATCATTTTGCTGGTCGGCGTGGTGATTGGTCTGCAAACGGCGGAGCGGGGAATCTCCAAGGTGAGCGGAGTGCCCGAAGAAAAAGCGCAGACCTTTTACATCAAAAAAGTCGATCAAGGTCAGATGGAAATCGCAGTGATGGGCAAGCAGGTGCAGACGGCAGGGCCGGAGAAAATGGTCAACTACGTGAGCCGTGTGGGCTTGACATTGGGCGACAGCATCAAAAATGGAGCGCAAATGTTTGTCGATTGGGTAGGAAGTTTTTTCGAGCCGTAGATTTTGTTTACGCGCAAAAAGAAGGGGTGTACAAATCCTCAGTGACAAAAGACCCGTCAGAGCGGGTCTTTTTTGCGTGTCAGGCGGGCGGGGAACGATTTGCCGCAAACTGTGCAACGCAGATGGCGCCTGCGCTCCGTGCCGCAAGCGAAAATTTTTGAATGAAATTGGGGGAGGAAGGAGGAATATTCGATATAGTCAGCAAAAATATAATAGTTAGAATTTATTGTGTTGCCAAAAAATTGTATTAATGGCATAATGTCTACTGATAGATCTTTTTCTACTGAATATATCGGTAAGAGAGGTGAGCCACGTGTCAGATCCTGTCCTTCAAATCGAAAACCTGCAGACGCACTTTTTCACGGACCGCGGCCAAATCCCTGCCGTTGATGGCGTGACGATCACGGTTAACAAAGGAGAAGTAGTCGGCATCGTAGGCGAGTCAGGCTGCGGGAAAAGCGTTACTTCCTTGTCAGTCATGAAGCTGGTGCCCAATCCACCTGGAAAAATCGTCGGGGGAAAAATCAAGTTCAAAGGGGAAGACCTCGTAACAGCCGATGAAAAGCGGATGAGGGACATACGCGGAAATGAAATCGCGATGATTTTCCAAGAGCCGATGACGTCCCTGAACCCTGTTTTTACGATCGGGAATCAGATCGGCGAAGCGGTTCGCTTACATACGAAAGCCAGTAAAAAAGAGTCGCGGGCTCGCGCGATCGACATGCTGAAAAAAGTAGGGATTCCGCGAGCGGAAGCGATTGTCGATGAATACCCGCACCAGCTTTCCGGCGGGATGCGGCAGCGCGTCATGATCGCCATGGCGATGGCCTGCAATCCGGAGCTGTTGATTGCGGACGAGCCTACGACGGCGCTCGATGTGACCATTCAGGCGCAAATTCTCGATCTGATGCGCCAACTCAACCAGGAGGCGCAGACGGCCATTTTGCTCATCACGCACGATTTGGGCGTGGTCGCGGAGATGTGCCACCGCGTCGTGGTCATGTACGCGGGCAACGTCATCGAAGAGGGAGACGTTCGCACGATCCTGAAAAAGCCCAAGCATCCGTACACAAAAGGATTGCTCAACTCCTTGCCCAAGCTGGAAGAGTCGCAGGAGAGGCTCTACTCCATCCCGGGGAATGTGCCGATTCCCGGCTCGCTTACGGTCGGATGCCGCTTTGCGCCCCGGTGCGATCAGGCGACTGATCTTTGCCGCAGCGAAATGCCGCAGCTAAAAGCAGTAGGGGAAAATCACCTGTCCCGCTGCTGGCTGAGCGAATAACCCGAGAGGAGCATGCCCGTTGACAGAAGAACTACTCGTCGTAAAAAACTTGAAAAAGTACTATCCCATCACTGGTGGCATCCTGGGCGGGGAAGTAGGCGTCGTAAAAGCAGTAGACGATGTTTCGTTTACGGTTAAGCGCGGGGAAACGCTGGGACTGGTCGGAGAGAGCGGCTGTGGCAAGTCGACGACCGGGCGCTCGCTCTTGCGGCTGATCGAGCCGACTGCGGGTGAAGTCACGTTTGACGGTGTGAATGTAACCGCGCTTTCAACGGATGCGATGCGCAAAATGCGCCGCGATATGCAAATTGTTTTCCAAGACCCGTTCGCTTCCCTGAATCCTCGTCACAATATTGAGAAGATTCTGGAAGAACCGCTGATCGTTCACGGGATCGGAACGAGTGCCGAGCGCAAACGAAAAGTGCAGCAAATGCTCGAGGTCGTGGGGCTGAGCAGCTATCACGCCAGGCGTTACCCGCACCAGTTCAGCGGTGGGCAGCGCCAGCGGATCGGGATCGCCCGGGCGCTCATGCTCAATCCGAAGCTGATCGTGGCCGACGAGCCTGTATCTGCGCTCGACGTGTCGATTCAGTCGCAAGTGCTCAACCTCATGCAAGATTTGCAGCGGGATATGGGCCTCACCTACTTGTTTATCGCCCACGACCTGAGTGTCGTGCGGCATATCAGCGACCGGGTGGGCGTGATGTACCTCGGCCGGATCGTGGAGCTGACCACGAGCAACCAGCTTTACACGAATCCGCTTCATCCGTACACAAAAGCTTTGCTGTCTGCCGTGCCGACTCCGGACCCCGACGCTGTGCGGGAGCGGGTGATTTTGCAAGGCGACGTGCCAAGTCCTGCGAATCCTCCCAGCGGCTGTACGTTCCATACGCGCTGTCCGCACGTGACAGAGGAATGCCGCTCTGTTCGTCCCGCTTTTCAGGATGTGGGCGACGGACACTTCGTGGCTTGCCATCTGTACAAGCAGTAAGCCGCACGTAGGATGTCCGCCTGCTGAAAAGGTTGCCTTGTTAAAGGGGGGATGCGAGGCAGGAGCGACATGAATGACCACCTATCCAAGTAACATGTTTTCACTTTAGTAGAGGGGGATGTTTTCATGAAGAAGAGAGTTCTCTCCGCAGCCATGACCAGCCTGTTGGCGCTGGCTATGTTGCTTGCCGGATGCAGCGGTTCTCAGACGACACAGGCGCCGGCAGAACAGCCAAAAACAGAAGCTCCGGCGACTTCGGCACCAGAGCCGGCAAAAACGGGACCCAAGCAACTGATCGTCGGCCGCGGCGGCGACACAGTGGGCCTCGACCCGATCGCGCAAACCGACGGCGAATCGTTCAAGGTGACGGAAAACATATTCGATACGCTGGTAGGCTACGCGGAAGAAAGCACAGAAGTAGTGCCTTCCCTTGCTGAAAAGTGGGAAATCTCTCCGGATGGTTTGACGTACACGTTCCATCTGCGCAGCGGCGTGAAGTTCCACGACGGCACGGATTTCAATGCCGAGGCGGTAAAATGGAACTTCGAGCGCTGGAGCGACAAGAACCATCCGCAGCATAACAAGGAAGGCTTCGAATACTACAACGACATGTTCGGCGGCTACAAAGGCGACGAAACACACGTCATCAAGAGTGTAGAAGCGGTAGACGCGCAAACGGTGAAATTCACCCTGAACCGCCCGCTCGCCCCGTTCATTCAAAACCTGGGCATGTCCTGCTTCGCGATTGCATCGCCAAAAGCGGTACAGGAGATGGGCCCTGAGAAGTTCAACGAAAAACCGGTCGGAACAGGACCGTTCAAGTTCGTAGAGTGGAAGCGCAACGACACCATTACGCTGGAGAAAAACCCGGACTATTGGAACGCTGGTTTCCCTAAGCTCGACAAGCTCGTGTTCAAGGTCATTCCTGAAAATACAGCTCGTCTGACAGCGCTCACTTCCGGCGAGATCGACATGATGGACGGTCTGAACCCGGATGACGCGGAAACGGTGAAAGGCAACAGCGATCTGCAACTGATCCTGCGCCCGTCCATGAACATCGGCTTTGTCGGCTTTAACGTAGAGAAAAAGCCGCTGGACAACCCGAAAGTTCGTGAAGCGATCGCGTATGCGGTCAACAAGCCGGCGATCATCGACGCCTTCTTCGCAGGACTGGGACAACCGGCTGTGAACCCGATGCCGCCTTCCATCTGGGGGCACAACAGCAACATCCAAGACCGCGAATTCAACATTGACAAGGCAAAGCAGCTTTTGACAGAAGCAGGCTTCCCGAACGGATTCAAAATCAAGTTCTGGGCGATGCCGGTTGCTCGTCCGTACATGCCGGATGGCGTGAAAATTGCCGAGGCGATTCAGCAAGACCTGAAAAAGATCGGCGTAGAAGCGGAAATCGTCACCATGGAATGGGCGACGTACCTGGAAAAAACAAAAGCAGGCGAGCAGGAAATGTTCATGCTGGGCTGGACTGGCGACAACGGCGACCCGGACAACTTCCTGGCGACCTTGCTGGATAAAAACAACATCGGCGGAAACAACCGCACGCGCTGGGCAAATGAAGAAGCGCACAAGTTGCTGATGGCTGCCCAGTCTGCGACGACCAAGGAAGAACGCGAGAAGCTGTACCTGCAAGTTCAGGAAATCATCTTCAAGGACGTGCCGATGGTGCCACTGGCGCACTCGACGCCTGCGCTTGCTGCCAAGGCCAACATCATCAACTACAAGCCGCATCCAAAAGGCTCCGAGAGCTTGGAGAAGGTTGACCTCAAGTAAAACTGGATTGATCCGATGAGCAAGCAGGGTAAGAGGAGCGACCCTCTTCTTACCCTTTCTTTCTTGCACGCAGTCATTATTTTTTGGTAAGACGGATTGTAATATGAAGTGCGACACCAACAGCTAGATAAAAAAATGGCCCATGATTGATTCGTGTAAAATGAAGT